>JACPFC010000080.1 GCA_016183175.1 Deltaproteobacteria bacterium | reverse complement strand
CGAACCGTCTCCACGCCGACCATTTTGATCGGCATATTCAGGTCTTTGACCATCCGCTTCAACACGGCAAATTGCTGAAAATCTTTTTTGCCGAAAAAGGCGATGTCGGGCTGAATAAGGTTGAACAATTTGGCGACAATCGTTGTCACCCCTTTAAAATGGCCGGGGCGGGAACGGCCGCAGAGTTCCCGTGCGGCTTTGGTTACCTCCACATAAGTTTCATATCCCTCTGGATAGATGGAGTTCATCCGGGGCATGAAGACATAATCGACGCCGGCTTGCCGGGCCTTTTTTAAGTCGCCATGCGGATCGCGCGGATACCGCTTAAAATCCTCCTTCGGTCCGAACTGCGTCGGATTGACAAAGATGGTGAGAACCAGGACATCGGCCCGGCGCCGCGCTTCTTTCAAAAGAGTCACATGCCCCTCATGCAGACAGCCCATGGTGGGAACCACTGCGATGGTTTTTCCCCGCCGTTTGAGCGAGAGACAGATTTTTTGGATTTGGTTGGGAGAGGTAACGATCTGCATAGCGTTCTTTCAGTCGCGGGAGACATGGAAGATTTCTTGAACTGTTTGAGCGCACCACAATACATATCGCCAACCGGAACAAACTAAAAAACAATCAACAACTGAAGTGGCGATTAAATAGACCGCGAGTTTTCAAGAAATCGCGGAATGTCTTCCGCGACTGAAAGAACTTTTCCACCACCGCTACTTTTTCTCTTCCGCCTTCACCGCCACCAGGTCGCGATGGACGCTATGCTCCTCGCCGGGAAAGGCCCCGCTCTTGACCTCGGCAATATATTCCGAAAAGGCCCTCGTTGCTATTTCGTGAAAATCCGCATAACGCTTCACAAAGCGGGGTTTGAAATCGGGGTTGGCGCCAAGGATATCGGTGCAGACCAGAACCTGCCCGTTGCAATGAGGCCCCGAGCCGATGCCGATGGTGGGGATTTGAACCGACCGGGTGACCTGCTCCGCGACCTCAAGCGGGATTCCCTCCAGCAAAAGCGAAAAGGCCCCCGCCTCCTCCATGATTTTCGCGTCTTCGATAATAATCTCCGCCTCTTTCCGGGTCTTGCCCTGCACCTTGTAGCCTCCCATGACATGGATCGACTGCGGTTTCAGGCCGACATGCGCCATCACGGGGATGCCGATCTTGTTCATATACCAGACAAAATCGGCCATCTCTTCCCCCCCTTCTATCTTCACCGACTCCGCCCCGGCCTTGAGGAGAAGCCCCGCATTCTTCACCCCCTCTTCGTGGCAGACCTGATACGACATGAAAGGCATATCCGCCATCACATGCGCCCGGGAAACGCCGCGCGCCACACAGCCGGTGTGGTAGATCAGGTCTTCGATGGAAACGCCAAGGGTGTCTCTTTCCCCCTGAATCACCATCCCCAGCGAATCGCCGACAAGAATCATGTCGGCCCCCGCCTCGTCGGCCAGCCTTGCCATGGTGAAATCGTAGGCGGTGATCATCGTGATCTTCTCGCCGTTCTGGCGCATCTTGAAGAGCTTTGGAACGGTGATTTTTTCAGCGGCTGTCGATTGTGACATAATGCTTCTCCTTTCCCCCCTTCACCATATGATACAATTCTTTCTTCAGGGTTTCATAGTCCTTTGGATTTTTCACAAAATCAAGCCCGGAGGTGTTCACCACCAGCAGGGGGGCATCCGAATATTTGAAGAAAAACTGGCTGTAGGCCTGCGAGACCGCCTCGAGGTACTCGGCCCTTAATCCCTTCTCGTATAAAACCTTCCGTTTTTTGACGCGGCTTAACAGGACATCGGCGCTGGCCTGGAGAAAAATCACCAGATCGGGCTTGGGGAGGCGGGCGTCCAGCAATTGATACACGTTATTGTAGAGGTCCATCTCTTCCGGCGAGAGATTGAGGGAGGCGAAGATCTGATCTTTGGCGAAAATATAGTCGCAGACGGTCACCTGATTGAAAAGGTCCTGCTGTTTCAATTCCACCTGCTGGCGGTAACGCGAAAGGAGGAAAAAAACCTGCGCCTGAAAGGCGTGGCGCTCCGGATTTTCATAGAATGAGGAAAGGAAGGGGTTGTTTTCGGGGGCCTCCAGCACCAGACGGGCCTTGAAATCCTCCGCCAGCATCGTGGCGAGCGAGGTTTTCCCCACGCCAATAGGCCCTTCGACGGCAATATAGCGCAATTTTTCCATTTAAAAAACGATAGAACACCCTTTGGGAGGGGGCAAGGCAAAAAATTGAAAAAAGTTGCCCCCCCGCAAGGCATCTGTTAAGCCCTACCCAATAAGCCGAGCATCCGGCTTTGCCGGGGCGAGGTGCGGGGTTTGGGGCCATTTGAGGCCCGAAATCCATGATGCGAATAGCAACAAACGGGCCGAAAGGGCCCCAAGTAAAAATGTCCATCCACATCGCCCACAGCCCCGACTCCGACGACGCCTTCATGTTCTATGCCCTGGCGCAAAACAAGATCGACACTGAGGGACTCGAGTTTATCCATGTGTTAAAGGACATCGAAACGTTAAACCGCGAGGCGCTCAAAGGGACCTACGAGATCTCCGCCGTCTCCATCCATGCCTATGCTTATCTTTCCGGAAAATATGCCCTCCTCGATAGCGGCGCCAGCATGGGGGAAAAATATGGGCCGATGGTCATTAGCCGCGGACCGATGGAAATCGGTCAATTAAAAAACAAAAAAATCGCTGTTCCGGGGACGCTGACCACCGCCTTCCTCACGCTCAAACTGGTCGAACCCGATTTTGAGCATGTCGTCGTCCCGTTCGATGCCATTCTGGATTATGTCAAGTCGGGAAAGGTCTCTGCCGGCCTGATTATCCACGAAGGACAGCTTCAGTATCAAAAAATGGGATTGCGTCTCGTCCTCGACCTCGGCGTCTGGTGGTTTGATCAGACGGGCCTCCCACTGCCGCTGGGAGGCAATGCCGTGCGTCGTGACTTGGGAGCAGACTTGATGAAAAAACTGGCCCGCCTTCAGAAGGCGAGCATCGCCTACGGCCTCGCGCATCGCGAAGAGGCCCTTGCCCACGCCCTCACGTACGCCCGCGGCCTCGATACTAAAACGGCGGACCAATTTGTCGGCATGTATGTCAACCGGCGGACGCTGGACTATGGCCCGGACGGAAAAGAGGCGGTCAAAAAACTGCTTGACCTCGCCTATCGAAAGAAAATCATACCAAAACCGGTGGAAGTTGAGTTTGTTTCATCAGAATAATTTGTACTGCGCCTCCAGCTTCGTCCCGGCGGGCGTTTCCGGTTTCTTGTATTTTTTCCAGTCGACCTCCACATCTTTCTTCTGGTTTCCGATTTTGGAGAGAAAGTGAACCTTCCCCTTTTCGATGCCGTAGTCAAAGACCTCTTTGGTCACCTTTACGTCGTTCAGGCAGTATTCCTTCAGCTCCTTTATTTTCCCCTCGCGAAAAAAACGGATGGCGTCCAGCCCATGCCCGGTCTTGCCGGCGCCGAGGGTGGCTTGCGCCACCGAATCGAGGCCAATGCGATGGCCCAGTTTGCCTTGAAGATCGAGCATGATATCGAAGGCCGGGAGTTTTTTCAGGTCGATGGAAAGATAGGGTTGAAGGACGGGAAAGTCGAAACTGACATGATTAAAGCCGACAATCAGCGAGGCGTCGATCAGCTGATTCTGCAGGGCGCCGATCTCGCGTTCCTCGTACGTGCGGTATTCTTGCGCAGAATAGTCGTAGACTCCAACGACCGTAATTTGAAGTTGATCGAGATGATCCCTCCCCCCGACTTCATCGAAGGTCCGTTTGGTTTCCAGATCGAGGACGATTCTTTTGTCCATTCTTTTGTCCATAGACGGCGTGTCTTCATGCCACAGGTTTAAAAAAAATCAAACAAAAATGGGGGGTTAAAACCTCGGAGCGGCCGTTTTCCCTTGGGCCATTCAATGTGATTCAACCGTCAAATCAACAGGTTATAAAAAATAAAACGGAAAGTTGATCTGGCATCTCTTTTGCTTTACGAGTACAATAAAGACAGGAACTTGTTCCATGAGCATCATCAAATTTTACAAACATAATGACAAAATCGGCTTTGGCGAACCCCATGACGCACCGGTTGCCGGACCAAAAGGAAAAAAATCATTCATCCAAAAACTTTTTTCGGACAGTCAGGATAAAGTGGTCCGCTCCGATGATGCCGCACTGGCGCAAAAATATAAAAATATCGTTAAAACGGTTGATCGGCCCCCCCGGACGGATGAAGATATCTTAGGCGAACTGGACTTATTCTACAAAGACCCTCAAAACAAAAGACGTGTTTGAGCAACGAAAAAAAGGAATCGCTCTGATCCTTTCCCTCTTTGTCATGCCCGGTTTTGGTCATGTTTACCTCGGCAAAAAAATCAGGGGATACTTGATCAGCCTTTTGGTCTGCCTGATTCTTTTGGCGCTTTTTATCCTCTTTGAACGGGAACTGCTCCATCAGGCCTCCCTTGTTTCCGATCAGCGGTTTATTCTCTTTTCCATCTTCGATCTCGCCAAAAAGGCATGGTCACTTCATCGCCCGGTCTTTTTTTGGGGCCTTGGCCTGATCGGCCTGATCTGGATTCTGGCGGCGGTGGATGTAATCCGGGAGAAAAAATAGATGTGCCGGGAGAGGGAATCGAACCCTCACACCCTTTCGGGCTTCGGATTTTGAGTCCGACGCGTCTGCCAGTTCCGCCATCCCGGCCTGCAATAGACAACTTCCTTAATCTACCTCGACCACTTTCATTTCTTCAATTGTTTTTTGTTCCCCGGTATGGCTTGATGTCTGTTTATGGGGGCTCGCGTCGCCCCCTCCACCGGCAAAGCCGGATGGAGCCTCCCCCTCACCGCCGCTTTGCGGCTGGTTATTGTCATGCTTTTAAAAATCGCGATACCCCTTTACTCCCTTCTCCTGTTCTCCGCCGTCGCCATTAAAAAAACCCTCGTCCAGAAAAAAATCGGCCGAAGTCCCCTGATTATTTTGCGCTCCCCGCTGACGGCCGAGAATTATCTCCAGCGCCTTGCCTTCCTCTTCTTTCCCCTCTGGCTGGGGGGGATGAATCTTTTTGCGTTTCGTCCCGGCCTGTATGACAAGATTCAGCACCTTGATGGACCGCCGCACGTCAGAAGTGCGGGGTTGGTTCTTCTTTTTGCCTCGTGGATATTGTTTGTCACCGCCCTGGTCACCATGCGCAATGCCTGGCGTTTCGGCATCGACCGGGAAGGGTCCGCCGAACTGGTTGAGAGGGGGATTTATCGCCGCATCCGCCATCCGATATACGCGTCGATGAAAGCGGCTCTTGTCGCCACCCTGGTTATCTTCCCCAATTTTTACTTTTTTTGGATCGGGACCGCGGCCTTTTTCGGTTTTTCGATGATCGCATTGATGGAGGAGGATTTCTTGAAGAAGCGACTGGGTCAAAAATACGAAGACTACGCGAGAAGAACCGGCCGATTCCTGCCGAAATTTTTTTAATTGTGGAGTTTGTGGTGTGTTTCATGGAGAGTTTCCTCAATGCGCTCCAGCTCGTCCTGGATGTCGCGGTTATCGTCGTTGTAATATTCAAGTTCTTCGGAGTTGCGGGAAATAACGATTTCGTAACGGTCTTTGGGAAGGTGAATCATCGGAAGAGAGACATCGTCGCCGCGAAGGCGGTGACGCGCAGGATGGGGTAAAAAACTTCCGCCGCAACTTAAGAGAGGGGTCGTCCCTTGCACCACCGTTGCAGGGCTGGCCATCGCCTCATGAGCCGGCGATGTCGGCACCACCTTACCGCAGAGAGTGTCTCTCCAACGGGTCATACCCTTTTTATAAGCAATATGCGTGCCACGATTCACGAAAAATGAAGATTAATATTTCTTTTTAAATTCATCATGATAAAAAATCCACCCAGTCATAAAATTATAACGCAAAGCAGAATAACGACAATATTCTGGCTCTTGCCTGTCAAGAAATTGACTGCTCTCTCTTTTTTTCTCATTTTGATTTTTTTCTCACTCTTCCCCTTTCAAATCGTTTTTGGGGGGGAGACAACGCTTCTTTTCGGCGGGGATGTGATGCTGGGAAGGCTGATGAACAAGGCCACCGGTCGCAAGCCGGCGTCCATGGTTTGGGGAGATGTGCGCGGAATTTTGCAGGGGGCCGATCTGACATTGGTGAATCAGGAATTCGCAATCACCTCGTCCAAAAAGGAAGGGGGGAAAAAGGCCTATTATTTTCGGGCCGACCCCGGAGTCATATCGCTCCTGAAATCGGCGGGGATCGACTACGTCTCGCTCGCCAACAATCATATTCTGGATTACGGGCCTGTCGGCCTTTCGGATTCCATCGACTATCTCGAGCGGGCCGGAATCGCCCACGCCGGCGCCGGAGAAAACCGGTCGGCCGCGAGGGAACCGGCGCGGCTCAAAGCGGGAAACTTGAGCATCGCCGTGATTTCAATCACCGATAATGAGCCGGAATGGAATGCCGGCGAAAAATCTCCCGGCATCTTTTATCTGCCAATCCGGGCCGACAGCGTGCCTGTCATCCGGGCCATCGCGACCGAGGCGCGGAAAGAAGGAGCCCACTTCATCATCCTGTCGGCCCATTGGGGGGGGAACTGGGTTGAGCGCCCGTCATCGGCCTTTAAAAGTTTTGCCCACGCGGTGATGGATGCCGGCGTGGATCTTGTTCACGGCCACAGCGGGCATGTCATTCAGGGGATTGAAATTTACAGGGGAAAACCGATTTTTTACAACATGGGGGATGTCATCGACGACTATGCCGTCGATCCGGTGAAAAGAAACGATCTGGCCTGCCTGGCTCACGTCATCCTTGTCGGAGACAAGGTGGTGCGTGTTGAAGCGATTCCGACGGCGATCGACCATTTTCGCGTTGGCCGCGCCACGGGGGAAAATTTCGATTTTGTTTACGAACGCCTCAAGAAATTGTCGGGGGAGATGGGGACGGAAGTCAAACGAAACCACGATCGTCTTCAGATTGAATTTTAGATTCTTACCCTGCAACTTCTGCGTGTTTTGCGAAGAAGTTTGCGGACCGTTTGAAGGTTCATTTGGACCATTTGGTTGGCGGCCCTGCCGCCTTAGATATCGAGGATTTTCAGAGATTCCACGACCGACAGGTTTGATGAAGGAAGACAGACAACCCGATTCCCATATTCCTTTTTAAGGCCGGAAATAAATTCGTCGGCCCAGGAAGGGGCAAGGACCTTCACCCCCGAAAAATCGAGCTCGATCGGTTCGTCTTTTGATTTCGGTTTAAGATAAGCCCGGGCGGCCAGACAGGCCTCGTGCCCGGCGGGCCGGGAAATCAGGAGATCGCCGAATTTTTTGACTTCGATTTTCATGGTCCGTTTTTCCAGAGAATCAGGGCAAAAGTTCCCTTCCCCTTCACTCCCTGTTCGTTTGACGATGACATAATTTTCTTCAACCGGGAAGCAAGCCCTCCAAAAGCAACAAGACCGTTACCGCTCAAAAACAAGAGCCCTTTGGACGAATTTCCATGAATGACCCCCCGGACAAATTTGAGGCCGTTTCCCCTTTTTTCGGGGGCCCTTCCGGAAAGCTTTTTCTCGAAAGCCGTTTCGAGCGCCTCCTGGTCATCCTTTAATGACGGCAGAACCCTCTTTAATGACGAAAGAATCCCCTGACCCCGGTCGGCAATCACAATCCATAATCGGATGAGTACCACCGGAAGCATTGAAGAATGCTCTCTTGCATGACGGCAACGAGTATCATCACAAACTCTTCCCCATCTCCAAGGCCGCTTTTTTGGCGTCTTCAAATGCTTTCGTGGCGAGGCTTTTGCCCTCGCGCACCTTGACAAACTCCGCGTAGGCCGCATCGCGCTTTCCTTCCGCTTTCAAAACAAGCCCGCGATAGAGATGGAGCCTCACCGTCCGGTCGCGGTATTGGTCGACATTCAGCTCGAAGGACTTATCGACATAGGGTTTGGCGCCCGGGTAATTCTGCTCCTTGATGTAGCCGGCCGCCACGAAATAGTTGGCCGGCGCGTGCGTTGCAGAAGGCAAGCAAGTTTTGATACTCCCGGCGCGAGGCCTCGAACTGGTTGGCGCGGAAGGCATATTCCAGTTTCAAGCTTGGGAATTCGGGATTGTTTGGATACAGGGCCTTAAGGCGGTCCAGGTAGGTCGACGCCCGGGCGTAATTCTGTTTCGTCTTGCCGAAGGCGTGCGTCAGAACAAACAGCGCGTCGGTCTGCAGGAGATTGGGGTTGTCTGCCGCCGTTTCAAGGTACTTGAGCCCCAGCACCTCGTTTCCCGTCATGCCGAGGAGGCTCGCGATAAACTGGAGCCCCGGCGGGATGTTGGCCGTATAAAAATTAAAAATGCCGATGGCCAGATAGGCGTCATACCGGTTGGGGTTCTGTACGATGGCCTCTTCCATGTGTTTTTTGGCTTTTTTGAGAATGAGCCCCGCCCGCGAACTCTTGCCCATATCAAGCCATTTCTTGGCCAGATACATGTAGGTGTTCCCGAGGTTGACCATCTTGTCGATGTTCTTCTGGTCGCGGTTCCACTGCTGAAAGGCCATGTCGTTGGCCCCCTTGTAATCCGCGAGGATCTGATCGTTGAGCTTGCCCCGCAGATTGTTGACCGACTGTTTCCAGTCGAGCGCCGTGCCGCGGATGACATATCCCATCGGATCGTCGGGATGCGCTGAAATATAGGCATTGACGGCTGTCTCGGCCTCGCCAAAGGAGGCGTTATAGGCAAGATCAACCGCCCGTTTCAACTCGCCATCCACGGCGTGCGATTTTACGGAAAGCATCAGACAGACCAAGACCACGGCGAAACCTGCAAACAAAGGGAGTCCTTTTGACGAAGCAATTTTTGGTCCCCGCCAAATTGTATGCCTTCGAGACAACCCATCACCCAACGGCTTCCAAAAATTGCGAAGACAAAAGGACTCCCTTTGTTTGCGAGATGCTGTTACGTTCATTTTATTTCTCCCTTTTAACCAAATGCCGCGCCTGCGAGACAAGGTACATCGAGCCGCAGACCAGAATCGTCTCGTCAGGCGGGATTTTTGAAGTGAAACTCTGCCACGACTCGCCGGTTATTTCCAGAACTTCCGGTTTTTTTCCGCCGGGGAACAAATCGGCGCTCATCTGACCTGTGATCCGCTCGATTTCTGCGCGGGAGAACTCCCGACCGCCGCCGTCAAACAGGGCCCAGCGGACGCTTGACGCAAAGGGGAGAAGGGATTGAAGCATTTCCGGGGCGGGCCGGTCGTTGAGCGCCCCGAAAACGAGGTGATATTTCCGCCCGCTTTTGGCCAGATGATTTTTCAGGATTTCAATGCCTCCCCGGTTGTGGGCGCAATCAAGAAGGATGGACGGCCGCCCGGAGATGAGCTCCAGCCTGCCGGGCCAGGAGACATCGCGGATCCCCTCCTCCACCGCCTCGCGGAAGATGCCGTACCCCTTCGATTTCAGCGTTTCGCAGAGGGCCACGCTCAAGGCCGCGTTTTTTTGCTGGTGCGCCCCCGCCAGCCCGCAGTGAAGGTAGGGATAGTTGAAAACGGAAAAAGATTCATCGGAATTTTGATGGAAATAATCCGAGAGGCGGTAGAGGGGGACATGGTTTGCCGCGCAATACTGTTTAAGGAGGGAAAAGAGCTTCCCGTCTTCAATGGCGGTCCAGCCCGGGATGCCCGGCTTGAAGATCCGCATCTTCTCCTGAAGAATTGCCTCAACGGTGTCCCCCAGCCAGGCCTCGTGGTCGAGCGATACATTCGTGATGGCAGAGGCCAGCGGCTCTGCCACGTTGGTGGCGTCCCACCGCCCCCCCATGCCTGTTTCCAGAACGGCAATGTCCACGCGGGCCTCCGCAAAATATTGGAACGCCGTCAAAATCGTCCATTCAAACCAGGTGAGCGGAATGTGCCCCACCCTCTTTTGAAGATGCCGGTGGATGGATACAACCGCCTCCTCGGGAATCCACTGCCGGTTGACCTGGATCCGTTCGCGAAAATCCTCGATGTGCGGCGAGATTGTCAGCCCTGTCTTGTAGCCGGAGCGTTTCAGAATTTCGGCGGTCATGGAACAGACCGATCCCTTCCCGTTGGTGCCGGCGATATGAAGGGAAGGAAAACGGGTGTGAGGATTCCCCAAAAGGCGAAGGGCCGCCTCCATCCGCTCGAGCCCTTTTTGGATCCCCCGCCCCGCGAGGGAGTCTATCTCCTTAAGTGTTTGCTGGTAGGCTTCGGACGTCATTATATATACTGTAACACGAAACGACCCCTCATTCAAACTTGACCGCCACAAGGGTCACATCGTCGGCAATGGGGGAACCCCCCCGAAAGTCTTCCACGGCATGGCTCAATGCGGCAATCATCCGGGAGGCCGAAACGGCTTTTTTCTCTTCGGCAACCTGTTGAATCCGCCCGATGCCGAGCCTGACCCCCTCCGGATTGACCGTCTCCGTGACGCCGTCGGTATAAAGAACCATCCAGTCATGACGTTTAAAAACAACCGGCCCGCTCCGGTAGATCTCCCCTTTTGCCGCACCCAGAACCGTCCCCGAATCGAAGGGGGGGGCCAGTGCCGCCTTCCCCCCGCAAAGCAGGACGGGAAAGCGGTGGCCGGCGTTGGCTACTTCCACCTTTCTGTCCCGCGCGGAAATACGGGCAAGGATCATCGAAATGAACTGGTCGTTTTTTGCCAGGTCGTCAAAAAGAAGGTCGTTCAAAAGGGTCAGAATGCGCCCAGGATCTTCCTCATAGCGCAAAAGGGTTCTCAACTGGCTTCGAAAATTGGCCATGGTGAGGGCGGCCGCAACGTTGTGCCCCGACACATCGGCGATGGCGATATAAAGACCCTCCTCTTCCTCCGGAGATTTCCCTCTTTGAATAAAATCGTAGTAGTCCCCCCCCACCGACTGCGCCGTCTTCAGCCAGCCGGCCACGTCGAGACCCCGTATGCTCGGCCGGTCGGCGGGAACAAAATTTTGCTGGATCTGCCGGGCGATTTCCAGCTCCCGCCCCATCACATCGGCATGGCGCGCCCTTTTCAAAAGCGAGACCATGTGGAGATAGGCGGTGGCCTGGTTGGCCACGGTGGTCAAAAGGCGCAAATCCTTTTTTGAAAAAGGCCGGCCGTCGATCCGGTCGGTGACGTTGATCACGCCGATCGATTCGGCCCCCAGCCGCAACGGGGAAAGGATCATCGGCGCCGAGATGAACGACCGGCTCTTGTACTGTTTTTTCTGCTTCCAGCCGGCCGGATTTTTTTGAATATCCTCGATGAGGCACGGTTTGGCGTGCTGAAAGACATACCCGGCAATCCCCTCGCCGGGCGGAACCTGAACCTCTTTGACAAGCGCCGGCGTCATCCCCCGGCTGGCCACAACGACAAGCCTCCCCACATTTTTGTCGAAGAGGAGCAGTGAGGCCCGCTCCACGCGGAAAAATTCAACCACCCTGTCGAGGATGATATTGTAGACCGACCGGATGTCGGCGGTTTGCAGAATGGCGTCGCTGATTTCGTAGACGAGATCGAGGTCCCGCGAATCGCCGCCGGCGCCGATCAACTGCCGTTTCAGAACAAGCACATTCTTTTGCCGGCTTCTCCTGTATTCCACCGAGTCGGCCAGCTGGCGCATCATGAAAATGCCCCGCCCTTTCTCTTTAAGGCTTTTAAACTGCGGCACGGGGATTTTTTTCAGGACGAAGCCGGGGCCGTGGTCTTCGACGCGAAATTCAACCTGGCGCGAATCGATCTTGAGACGGCAGTCGACAAAACCGTTTTTTTCAAGCTCCCCGGCATGTTTAACGGCGTTGGCCACCGCCTCGGTTGCGGCGGTGATCAGATCGTGGCGGAACTGGCGGGTGAAGGCGGTTTTTCGCCTCCTGCAAGCCTCATCGAGCGCTTTTTGCAGGGAGGGCAAAATTTCCGAGGAAGAAAAAATCCGAAAAGCGATAGGACCGGAATCAATTTTCATTTCATATACGAGGAGACCGCCGCCTCCTTTGTGGCAAAAACTTCAAACAGGCGGTCGAGGCGGGTGATCTGGAAGATCGACTTCACTTCGGGGGTCGGCGAGGCGATTTTCACGTCGCCGCCTGTCTCGCGCAACCGCCTGGCCAGCCCGACCAGGGCCCCCAGGCAGGCGCTGTCGATGAAATCGACGCCGGAAAAATCGAGCACCAGCCGGGGGTCGGAGGGAGGCACTTGTTTCAACAGGTCGTCCTTCAGCTTTTCCTGCTTTCCCACCTCGAGCGACCCTTCGAGGACTATGACGGTGACCTGTTTTTCTTGATGAACATCGCGAATCATAATATCGGGGGCTTTGCCGCTGGCGCCCCCGCACCCCCCGTTCGCTCGGACGGAACAAGTCCGATCCTCGCTCACAACATTATGCCTCTTCTGTTCGCGCAACAACAACAAACAAAGAGAATCCTTTTGTCTTCGCAATTTTCGTAAGCCGCTCGGAGGCAGATTGTCTCGAAGGCCAATGGGACCGGCAGGAACGAAAATTGCTTCGTCAAAATGATTCTCCTTGTTTGCTATACACTGTTACGCTTCCTCCAATTGATACTTCTTTACTTTTCGATACAACGTCGCCTGGCCGATGCGGAGTTTTTTTGCCGCCAGCGCCACGTTTCCGCGGTATTGCATGAGGGCGATCTGGATAGCCTGGCGCTCCAGCGCCTCCAGAGGCACCACCCGCCCCTCATCGGAAATCCCCCCCACCGCCTCCGAATAGGCAATGGTGCGGTTCACCCGCTGGATCTGTTTGGGGAGAAATTTCAACTTCACCTGCGAGGCGTTGTGCAAAACCACGACGCGCTCGATGGTGTTTTCCAGCTCACGCACGTTGCCGGGCCATTCATAGTTGATCAGCGCCTCCATGGCGTCGACGGCAAAATCGAGAAAGATGCGGTTGTTCCTGGCCGAATAATACTCCAGAAAATGACGCGCCAGAAACGGGATGTCCTCCCTGCGCTCGCGCAGGGACGGAATGGAGATGTTCACGACGTTCAGGCGGTAAAAAAGATCCTCGCGGAAGCGCCCTTTCTGGATTTCGTCGTGAAGGTTGCGGTTGGTGGCGGCGATAATCCGCACATCCACCTCTATTTTTTCGTTCCCGCCGATGCGCATGAAGCTCCTCTCCTGCAAGACGCGCAGGAGTTTCACCTGCAGGAGCGGATCCATCTCGCTGATTTCATCGAGAAAAAGGGTGCCGCGGTGGGCCGCCTCGAAGCTCCCGTTGTAGCGCCGATGGGCGCCGGTGAAGGCCCCCTTTTCATGGCCGAAGAGCTCGTTTTCGAGAAGATCGCGCGGGATGGCGCCGCAGTTCAAATCGACAAAGCGGTTGGAGGAGCGGTCGGACCGGCGATGGACGGCCTTGGCCACCAACTCCTTCCCCGTTCCCGATTCGCCGGTCAGGAGAACCGTGGCGTTCGACTTGGCCACCGCCTCGATCATCCTGAAATTTTCCTGCATCTGCCCGCTCTTCCCCACCATCCCCTCAAAGGGGGATGACAGGGGGTCCCGCTTGTCCAAAAGAAAAACGCGGCGGGTCAGATCGAAGAGCTTCAAGTGGTGCGCCGCCGACCGGCGGAGCTTTTCCTTCGAAAGGGGAGAGGCCAGATAATCGTTGACCCCCGTTTTCAAAAGACCCACCGCCGGCTCCCAGTTTTTGTTGTCGGAAACGACAATGAGCGGCCGCTCGTCGTCTGTGGCCTTGATTTCGGCGATCCTCGGTTTTTGCTCCTCGATGCTTTTGCCTTCCAGCGCCAGAATGACCAGACCGAAATCATGGCCGTTCAGCGCGGAGCGGATATCGGTAGAGGAATGGACTTCGAGGCGGTAGTTTTCGGGCTTTAAAATTCCCTTTGCCTCCTCAATGCCGTCTTTCCAGTTTCCGGCAACGAGGATCGATGATTTTTCGGCGGACCCTTTTTTTGATTTTTCAGGCATTAAGCTCTACAAGCATCCCTTCAGTTCCGCCTCTTCTGCAACTTCCGGATGGGGGGATCTGTGACGTCCGGCAGTCAGCGGAAGCGTAGATGAAACGATGAGATAACTTATCATTGTCCACCAAACAATCCAAGCTCAAGTTGCAAAGGATGATTCAACTTGAGCGAGCTGACGCCGGCGGAACAGAAACCCCCATCCGGAAGGACAAGGCAAGACTCAAGCACTCACGCTTTCGCTTCAACCCGGTACTTCCGGATGATCTTTTTAAAATTGCTCCGGTCCATTCCCGCTTTTTCGGACGCGGCGGTGATGTTTCCCCCGTTTTTCTCGAGCAGGGCGATGATATAAGACCGGTTGAAAATATTCAATGCCCTTTTCTTCGCCTCGCGGTATTTCAACTGCGACAAATCCCCCTCGCGGTTATCCGGCGCGTAAAACGAGGCCGAGAGAATTTTTGGGGGAATATTCTTCGCCGTCACCGTGTCGCCGGCGGTCAGCACTACCGCCCGCTCGATCACATTTTCCAGTTCGCGCACGTTGCCGGGCCAGGGATAACTCTGGAAGGCCTGAAGGACATCAAGGGAGAATTTGCCCGCCTCCTTGCCCATCTTCCGGCTGAAATTTTTCAGAAAATAATAGGCCAGCGGCGGGACATCTTCGGATCTTTCCCGAAGCGGAGGAAGGGATATGCCGATGACGTTCAGGCGGTAATAAAGATCCTCACGAAACTTGCCCGTGCGGGTCTCACCCAGAAGATCCTTGTTGGAGGCGGCAATCACGCGGACATCCACAATGCGCGCTTCGGTGGCGCCGATCGGCCGGATCTCCCCTTCCTGCAGGACCCGCAAGAGCTTCACCTGCACCGACGGAGGCACCTCGCCGATTTCATCCAGAAAGACCGTCCCGCCGTCGGCCACCTCGAAAAGGCCCATCTTGTCCGCGACGGCGCCGGTAAACGAACCCCTGTCGTAGCCGAAGAGCTCCGATTCAAGAAGGGTCTCGGGCATCGCAGAGCAGTTGATGACGACAAAAGGCTTCAAGGCGCGGGGGCCGTTTTTATGGATGATCCGCGCCACCAACTCCTTACCGGTCCCCGATTCCCCCTGAATCAACACGTTCGAATGGCTCGCGGCCACATGCCGGATCATCTCGTAGATTGCCTGCATCTTGGCGCTCTTGCCGATGATGTTTTCGAATTCTTCGGGCGTCCCCGCCCCCGGCAGGGCCCCCGGTCCTGGTAGGACCCCTGGCCCCTGGAATTGCTGCATCTTTTTTAAGAGCTCGTGTTTTTCGAGGGCATGGCGCAGGCAAAAAGCAACCTTTTCCACCGTTTCGAACGGCTTGGTGAGATAATCGAACGCCCCCAGCTTGAGGGCCTTCACGGCGGAGTCCACGGAGGCCTTTGCGGTGACGATGATCACCTCCGGCTGATGCGGACGGGTTTTAAGCCATTCGAGGATCTGCAGGCCGGAAAACCCCGGGAGCGAAAACTCCACCACCACCGCGTCGAAGAGGGAATGGTCGAGCGCCTCCAGCGCGGCGTTGCCGTCCGCAAAGGAGAGAAAGCTCCATTTGTTTTCGCGCGCGATCTTCTCCAGAGTGCGCAGGATATCACGGTCGTCATCGATAAAGAGGCAACTGTAGTGTTTTTGTGGGATCATTCAGACGTCTACTCCAGGGCTTTGTCCAGATTTTTCTTCTTGATTTTTTCCACCAGTGTCGTGCGATTGAGTTTTAAAAGATGGGCCGCCTTGTTTTTGTTCCACCCTGTTTTTTCCAGCGCCTTGAGGATCAGATTGTTCTCAAAATCGTCCACCACGTTTTTAAGCGAGATGCCCGACTCGGGGATGTGAAACGAGGCGTGCCGGATAATCGTGTCCGAGGCCTCCAAAAATTTTTCGGGAAGATCGGAAACGGCGATCTCTTGGGCGGGGTGCAGGACAACGAGCCGCTCGATCGTGTTTTCCAGCTCGCGCACGTTGCCGGACCAGCGGTAATTCATAAAGAGGCTCATGGCGTCGGCGGAGAGGCGCGGCGGCGGAAGTTCGTTCGCCTCCGAGTAAATCTTCAAAAAATGCTCGGCCAGAATGGGAATGTCGCAGACCCGGTTTCTTAAGGGGGGGATGACAATCGGAATGACGTTCAACCGGTAGTAGAGATCCTCCCGGAACTCCCCCTTTTCCACCAGTTTTTCGAGGTTCTGGTTGGTGGCGGTGATGATCCGAACATCCACCTCCATCGTCTTCGTGGATCCCACCGGTTCGAACTTCCGCTCCTGAAGGACGCGCAAAATCTTCACCTGCAGACGCAGACTCATGTCGCCGATCTCATCGAGAAAAATGGTGCCGCCGTTGGCCAGCTCGAATCGCCCCCTTTTTGAGTTGATGGCGCCGGTGAACGACCCCTTCACATGGCCGAAGAGCTCCGATTCGAGGAGGCTTTCGGGAATGGCCCCGCAGTTGACGGGGACCAGCGGCCGGTCGGCGCGCCGGCTGTTGTAATGGACGGCCCGGGCGATCAATTCCTTCCCCGTTCCCGATTCCCCCAGGATAAGAACGGTTGAATCGGTGTCGGCCACGCGGGAGACGAGGTTTAACACCTCGCTCAACTCGTCGCTCGCGCCGATGATGCTTTCAAAGCCGTATTTGGTGCTGATCTGCCGCCGAAGGATCATGTTCTGTTCCTTGAGCCTTGCATGTTCCAGCGCCTTGTCGATGATCAGCGCCACATCCTCCAGTTCGAACGGCTTGGTGATGTAGTGAAAGGCCCCCGCCTTCATCGCCTCCACCGCGCTGGCAATCGACCCGAACGCCGTCATGACGATGCAGGAGATGCTGGGGATGAGCGATTTCACCTCCCGGATCAGCTCGATGCCGTCGACCTTCGGCATGCTTAAATCGGTGAGAAGGAGGTCAAAATGTTTTTCCTTGCATTTTTCCACCGCCTCCGGGCCGTCCCCCGCCGAATCGACGTCAAAGCCCTCCTGATCCAGAAACTTGACCAGCGCCTTCACGATAACCGCCTCGTCATCCACTACCAAGATTCGTCCTCTCATGGTTTAGTCCCTCCTTTGTTAACCCCCCGGATGGGGAGCTTAAGTTCTGCCGGCGTCAGCCCGCTTCCGGACGGGGTAACTCTGTGACGTCTGGCAGTCAGCGGAAGCGTGGGTGAACCGAAAACACAACGGATCATTGCCTTCGGGACAATCCAAGCTCAAGTTCCAAAGACTGTTCAAGTTGAGCGAGCTGACGCCAACGGAACAGAGATACCCCGTCCGGATTCATTCCTTTTTTTCCTCTGACATCTCCGGAAACGACACCGTAAAGGTCGTCCCTTTGCCCGGCGCGCTCTTCACGGAAATCGTCCCCGAGTGATCCCGCACGATCCCGTAGGAAATAGACAACCCGAGACCCGTCCCCTCTCCCCGTTTTTTGGTCGTGAAATAGGGGTCGAAAATCCGGTCGAGGTGTTCCGGCGGAATCCCCTCGCCGGTATCGGAAATTTCGGCATGGACTTGGCCCTCCGCAGAGCCGGTTTTAAGCGCAAGCCTTCCACCGCGCGGCATGGCGTGATAGGCGTTGGTGATCAAATTCAAAAAAACCTGCTGGAGTTTGTGAAAACTCCCCAGGACGCGTCCGCGCCCTTCTTCAAATTCTTCGACAATCTCGATGCGGTTTGCCCTGGCCTGCATGCGGATGAGCGGCATGATTTTTTGAAGGCACTCGGAGAGTGAAACAGCGCCTTTCCCGTCGTCTTTTTGCTGGCGCGAAAAATCAAGGAGGTCTTCGACAATCTGTTTGCAACGGAGAGCGGATTCCTCGATCTCCTTCAAATCGCCCGAGGCGGCATGACCGACTCCAAGCTGGCGCCGGATCAGCTGGACAAAGGCAAGGATTCCCCCCAGCGGATTGTTGATTTCGTGGGCCACCCCTCCCGCCAACATTCCGAGGGCCGCCATCTTTTCGCTGTGAACCAGCTGGCGTTCCAGCTCCTTTTCCTCCGTCACGTCGCGATAGTGCAGGACAACCTGATCCTCCCCCGCGGGGGTTGGATAGGCGTTGACATGGTGTTGCCTGCCGCTTTTGACAAAGGGATCGAGGGTGAACGAATGGGACGAACGCTCCTTAAGAGTGAGATTTAAGGGACAACCCCGGCAGGGGGAAGAGAGGCCGGCCAGATCTTCATAACATGTTTTTCCGATCAGATCACGCACATCCATTTTGGCCTCTTTGGCCGCCGCGCGGTTGACGCGCTGGATGACATAGCCGCGGGAGACGATCATCACCGGATCGGTGATGGCGTCGAAGGTCGACTCCCACATGTATTTCCCGCGGGAGATCGTCTCCACCAGCGTTTTCAATTCGCCGATTTTTTTCTCCTGGTCGCAGAGAATCTTTTGGAGGGAGACAGAGGTTCGCTCCGGCGTTTTGGCGATCCGCTTCTGCCTGGCCTTAAACGGGGCCCGCAGTTGATGGACCGAACTCATTCCTCCCTCTCCCCCTGCTTTGAATGGCTCTGGTGTGATGTGATTGAAGCGGGTTAAATTCTACAGAGGGCGTCAAAAAAAGTCACGCTTTTTTTGACGGTGTCAAAAAAATGATTAAGGTATTGAATTATTGAAGAATTTTTAAATTTACGACTAATCCTCAAAAATCTCTTCAATCGCCTCCGCGATATCGTCTTCGTCGCTCTCTTCGGCAAAGGCCAGTTCCTTGATGAGAAGGTTTTTGGCGGTATCGAGCATCTTTCGTTCGCCGAACGAGAGTTCTTTTTCCGACTTGAGAAGCGAGAGATCGCGATAGACCTCGGCGATTTCGTAGACCGAGCCGGTCTTGATTTTATCCATATATTCGCGATACCGGCGGTTCCAGGTCTGGTTGTCGATGGTGACGTCGCGTTCCTTCAGAATATCGTAAACCGCCCTGACCTCTCCCTCGGAGATAATTTCACGCAGGCCGACGGCGTTCACGTTGCCGGTGGGCACCATGATTTTCATGCCGCTGTCGAGGATCTGCAGAACATAGAACAACTGCTTCGACCCGGAAATTTCGCGGGCCTCGATGCTTGTCACCTCGCCGACTCCATGGGCGGGATAGACCGCCATGTCGCCGACCTTAAAGGGAAGGTCGGGGGTTTTGGAGCGGGATTTGGTCATTCCATTTGATACATATCGAGCCATAGCCATTGTGATAGCCTCCTTAAATTATGAGTAAAATTAATAAGTTAAATTACTCGAACCTTTGACTGACGGGAAGTCGTACAAGTAATCTGACTGCCTTATACACAAAAAATTGCTAACCGTCAATCATAATAACGCTATGTGTCAAATTATTGATCATTAATATTTTCATTGTTCAACTTTGACACCATCAAGGATTTCACTGAAGGTTATCGGCAGAGAAAAGAAAAGGTTGTGTTGATAATGAAGAAAAAATTTTGGGTGATTATGATTTCTTGAAGGGCATCAGTCATAATAAATGACATTTACAGGAACGAGGTTTTTGATTTTATCAAAATCCTTCTTATTGCGAGTCACAACCCATGAATCGTGATCAACCGCCGACAAGGCCAAAAGGATGTCATTTTGCATTTCATAGAGCCTCTTTGGGATCAGCCATTTTTTATCGGTCATGATCCTCAAGTGTTGCCCGGCATCAAGATAATTTTGAATCGAGGGGCCTATAAGCGTTAACGATCTTTCAATATCCTGAACCGCTTTCTTTTCGCGCTCCGTTCGGACACCCTGATAAAGCTCCATCAGTACAATGCTGTTCCCGATTACCAGGCACGGGCTCCCGGGAATTAACTTTTCCGGATCGGGAATATGACCATGAAACAGATCGATATAATAGCAGGTATCGAAAAAAAGGCGCCGGGGCTTACTCATAGAAGGAGCGGTAGGATTTGAGCTTGCCGGTGTATTTGGCCAGAACGTCTTCGTGGCGTTTATTATTGATGGCGATTTTCAGTGTATCTTCAATGGCCTCGGTGTAAGTTTTATAACCGAGGATCTTCTTTGCCTGATTTAACAGGCCGGGATCAAGACGAAGGGTTTTGTTGGTTTTTTTTGTCTTGTTTTCCATATTGGCATTTTAAACAAAACGCCAATGCAAAGTCAAGGGGGAATCGCCCTCCAGGTTCCACCGGATCAGACAAGGTAGTTCAAGAGAATCGTCGCCAGACCGAGGAAGGACAAAAATCCAAAAATATCGGTGCACATCGTGACCAGAACGCTGGTGCCGATGGCCGGATCGAGTTTCAAGGCGCGGAAAGAAAGAGGAATCAGCGCCCCGGCCAATCCCCCCATCAGCAGGTTAAGCATCATCGCCAAAAACAACACCGCTCCGAGATAATAATTTCCCTTCCAAAAATAGCCGGTCAGCCCGACCAAAAGACCACAGACCGCCCCGAGAATCAATCCATTCGCCGCCTCTTTCAGCACCGCCTTCCAGGTTTTGACAAAGTTGAGCTCGCCCAAGGCGATGGAGCGCGTGATCACCGTAAGGCTCTGTGTCCCCCCGTTTCCCCCCATTCCGGCCACAATGGGCATGAAGACCGCCAGCGCGACGAATTTTTCGATGGAATGCTGGAAAAAACCGACGACGCTCGCCGCCAGCGCGGCGGTAAAAAGATTCAAGACCATCCAGGGGAGGCGCCTTTTGACCTTGACGGCCACGGGGGTTGCCGCCCGGTCGACCTCCGATAAGCCCGCCAGATGGTATATATCCTCGGTGGCTTCTTCTTCCACAATGTCGATCACGTCATCGACGGTAATAGCCCCCAAAAGTTCGCGCGTTTCGCTCACTACCGGCACCGCCAAAAGGTTGTATTGCGCCACGATCTGCGCCCCCTTTTCCTGGTCGTCCGTGGCGCTCACGGCCTGCACTTCGGGGTCCATGATTTCGCGGATTTTCGTCCGTGGAGCGGCCAGCACCAGATTGCGAAGCGAAAGGACGCCGGTCAAACGGTTCGCGTCGTCAACGACGTAGATATAAAAAACCCCTTTCACCTCCGGCTGGGCCCGCAGACTCGCCAGCGCCTCTTCTACCGTCATCTCCGCGCGCACCAGAAGAAAGTTCGATGTCATCACGCTCCCGGCGGAATGTTTGGGATAGAGGAGAAGCCGGGTGAGCTTTTCTTTTTGCGGTTCGGGCAAAAATTCCAGAAGGTTTTTACCGCGCGCCTCCGGCAGGTGTTCGAAGAAAAAGAAGGCCTCCGAGGGATCGAGACGGGAAAGGATCGCCGCCAGTTTTTGGTCCTCGATCTGCTCCAGAATATCGGGAAGCATGAACTCCGGCAGTTCGCGAAGGGTCTGCCCCGCCTTGGCGATAAGGCAGAGCGAATTGATAAGCCGCCTGGTTTCCGTGTCGCCGAGTTCGGAAAAAAGAAGCGAGATGTCGGCCGGGTGGATTTTTTCCGCCGCGTGCGCGATTTCACCTTCCGTGCCGGTCTGCAACAGCCTGCGGAGCATTTTGATTTGCAAAGTGGATATTGACATGATGATGGTAACTGTCGCCCAGACAGTTACCGCGATGCTGATTTTTGGGCAATGTGAAAAATGATGGCTGTACCCGATTCACCCGTGCTACGATGGGAAAGGTGAAAAAAATCCTGACCGACGAGGAATTTGTCGCCAAAGAGACCTGGCGGGTCTTTCGGATCATGGCCGAATTCGTGGACGCCTTCGAGGCGCTCAAAGGGATCGGCCCGGCGGTCTGTCTGTGGGGTTCGGCCCGCGCGCAACCCTCCTCCCGCTTCTATCGCCTGACCCATGAGACAGCCAAAGCGATTTCAAAGGCGGGGTTTTCGGTGATTACCGGCGGCGGCCCGGGGCTGATGGAGGCGGCCAACCGCGGCGCCCGAGAGGGGAAAGGGAAATCGGTGGGGCTTAATATCGACATCCCGATGGAGCAGATCGCAAACCGCTATGCTGATGTCGCGCTCAAATTCAATTACTTTTTCGTGCGGAAGGTGATGTTTGTCAAACATTCCATCGCCTTCGTCATCATGCCCGGCGGGTTCGGGACGATGGACGAACTCTTCGAGGCGCTCACCCTCATTCAGACGGAAAAATCCCCCTTTTTTCCGGTCATTCTGATGGGAAAAAACTACTGGAGAGGACTCATCGACTGGCTGAAGGAAAAAGCGATTACCGCCGGCTATCTGGACAAAAAAGACTTGAACCTCTTCACCGTGACCGACAGCCCGGCCGAGGTGGTTCAGCTCATCAAAAAATCCTACCGGCGGAAAAAATAATCGCGATCAACCGCCGATCAGCTTGTCGATCTTTCCCTGAAGCAAAAAGGCAATCACAAGGGCATAAATAACCAGCGACTCGATCAGCGCCAGACCGATGATCATCGGGGTTTGCACCTTGCCTGCCGCGCCGGGATTGCGCGCAATTCCTTCAACCGCCGAGGCGGCCGCGCGTCCCTGACCCAGCCCGCCGCCAAAGGCGGCCAGCCCGATGGCCACCCCCGCCCCCAGGGCCAAACCGAGGACCGAACTCGAACCGGCGCCGGCGCCCCCCGCCGCTTCTTCGGCCATCGCCGCACCGACAACCAATATCTGGCCGATGAAGGCCAGGACAAACAACATAAGTTTCTTCATTGTCTTCTCCTTAGTGTTCTTCGTGCGCTACCGCCAAACCGATATAGACGGTCGAGAGGAGCGAAAAAACGAAGGCCTGAATAAACGAAACAAAAATGCCCAGCGCGAAAAAAATCACCGGAACAATCAACGGGACCAGTTCCGAAAAAATCCCCAATACCACATGGTCTCCCGTGATATTTCCAAAAAGACGAACTGCAAGGGAGACGGGACGGACAACATGGCTGACCAGTTCGATTAAAAACATCAGCGGGGCCAGCATCCAGAGGGGCCCCATAAAGTGTTTCAGATAGTTTTTGATCCCCTGCTTTTTGATGCCGACATAGTTGTAGTAGAGAAAAACGGTGATCGACATGGCAAAGTTGGTGTTGACGTTTTCGGTGGCCGGGGTGAAACCGGGGATGATGCCCAAAAGGTTGTTGACGAAAATATAAATGAAAAGCGTCCCGATGAGCGGCAGGTAGAGTTTGGCATCGTGACCGATAATTCCTTCGATAAGGCCCAAAATATTTTCCACCGCCACCTGAAAAATGTTTTTGAGCGAAACCCTGTCGGTGGGGACCAGTTCCGCATCGACCGATTGAAAACTCCTGCGGTAGATGAGGGAACAGAAAACCAGCAAGGCGGCCGCCAGAAGGGCGCTGAAGATATGGATATTATGATGCGTGACTTTGTCGGAAATCCATCCGAACCAGGTGAATTCTTCCATAACGACCTCGCGTAGGGTCAGGGCTTGCCCTGCCCAGGGCGAGGCAAGCCTCGCCCCTACACCATTGACCTTATCCCCTCATACCCAATCGCCAAAACAAAGGAGGAGAACCCCACCAAAAAGGCCACCGGTTCGACCTCAACGTAGAGAAGGAGGCCCGCAACAAGGGCAATCAACAAAAGCATCTGGACAAAAAACCGAAGCCCGCTTTTCCGATGAGGGACAACATCCTCTGCTTTAAGAAACCGAACCACCATGCGCTTCAAGAACCTGAAATTGAGGTAACTGACAACGGCGCCGGAGAAAAGCCCCAGCACAACCGGCGCCGTGGGCCAGAAATAACTCCCCACCACCACAAAAATGGTTGCAATCACCACCGTGGCCCGCTCGATGGTTTTTATCGACCAGAGTTCGGGGGAGACTTCAGAGACCATAGGTTGAAGCATTGTCGCCATTATCGGTTTTTGTGCCAGTATAAAATGCGAAACAGGTTGTAAAACCCCGCCGCCGCCCCCAGGATTAATCCAATCAGTGTCAGCCAGGGGGCGCTCCCCCATTTTTTGTCGGCCCATCCTCCCAAAAACAATCCGGCCACCACCGAGGCCGCCAGCTGAAACCCCATCGCCCCGTAAACGCCGAGGGAAACATAAAGAGAATTCTTTGCATTTTTCGGGGATTCCAACTGATGGCGGCTCTAACACAGGCCCGAAACGAGAGTCAACGCTTAAGACATCACATGCGTCAGCCCCTTTTCAAAGGCGCGGAGGGTCAAA
This sequence comes from Deltaproteobacteria bacterium, assembly GCA_016183175.1. Lineage (NCBI taxonomy): Bacteria > Pseudomonadati > Myxococcota > Myxococcia > Deltaproteobacteria bacterium. The sequence continues at coordinate 6,103 of JACPFC010000080.1, read as the reverse complement.
TCAAGGTCGGCCTCCGAGTGGGCCAGCGAAATAAAACCGGCCTCGAAGGGGGAAGGGGCGATATAGATCCCTTCTTCCAAAAGGAGGTGAAAAAGTTTTTTGAATCTTTTTGCGTCGCACTTTCGCGCCGAATCGGCAGAGGTGACCGGATCGTGCGAAAAGAAAAAAGAGAACATCGAGCCGACCCGATTGACCTGGATAGGAACTCCACACCGCGAGGCGATTCCCCGCAGACCCCCTTCAAGGAAAGAGCCTTTTTCCTCCAGCCGGGCATAAACCTTTTCCTTTTTAAGTTCGGCCAAGGTGGCAATCCCCGCAGACATGGCGAGCGGATTCCCGGAGAGGGTTCCCGCCTGATAGACGGGGCCGAGCGGCGCCACCTTTTCCATGATTTCTTTGCGGCCCCCATAAGCGCCAACCGGAAGCCCGCCGCCGATGATTTTCCCCAGACAGGTGAGGTCCGGTTGAATTTTGTAAAGTGCCTGGGCGCCCCCCAAGGCCACACGAAAACCGGTCATCACCTCGTCAAAAATGAGCAGGGCTCCCTCCTTGCGGGTCAGATCGCTTAAACCCTCAAGAAATCCGGACGCCGGGGGAATGCATCCCATATTCCCGACCACCGGTTCGACGATCACCGCGGCAATCTGATCTTTGTTCTGCTCAAGCAGTTTTTTGACCGATTCAAGATCGTTAAACCGGGCCACCAGAGTGAGGGAGGCAAATTCGGACGGCACGCCGGCGCTATCCGGGACTCCCAGAGTGGCGGCCCCCGATCCGGCCTTGACCAGAAGATAATCGGCATGGCCATGGTAGCACCCGTCGAACTTGACGATTTTATTTCTGCCGGTAAACCCGCGCGCGGCTCGGATGGCGCTCATCGTCGCCTCTGTTCCGGAGTTGACAAACCGGATGAGTTCAACCGAGGGGAATGCCTGCCTGACAAGTTTGGCCAGTTCAATTTCGCGGACCGTCGAAGCGCCAAAACTCAAGCCGTCCTTCATCGCCTCGTAAACGGCTCGAACCACTTCGGGAGACGCATGACCCAAAATTGCCGGCCCCCAACTGCCGACATAATCGACAAACTCGTTGCCGTCGGCATCGTAGACGTGCGAGCCGCGCACCCGCGTAATAAAAAGGGGAGTTCCGCCAACACTTTTAAAGGCGCGAACGGGCGAATTGACACCGCCGACCAGATATCGGCAGGCCTCTTCGAACAATTTTTGGGAAGTGTCGCTTTTCACATCGCAAGACTTATCAGAAAGACTTCATGACGGCAAAATAGAAAATAGCAGGAATAATGCCTCAAGGCACCAGAACCATTGGCGGCACAAAACCGGCGCTCGAAGTGACGGCGCCGGTTCCAGAAACCACAAAATTCGTCATGAGTGCCGCGCCCCAAGTCGCAAGGTTGAAACTTTGGAACGCAAGCGCATTACCGGGATTAAAAGGCAAAGAAACGGTCAGGTTCTGGGAAAGATGGGTGGCAAATATCGGAGCCACACCGGTCGGCTCATGGACAGTAACCGGGCCCACAGCGTTTAACTCGGCGGTATCAAGGGGGCTTGCATCGCTCTGCGGAGATGCGGCCAATGCCAACGCCAGGGAAACAGCCCCACGAGCGACTGCCCTTGATAGCGCGGGAGAGCCGTTGCCCGTGAAACGGCCCGGAATATAGCGTTCCCCATCCCATGTGTAACGGAGAAAAAAATAGGAACCGCCGGAACTCTTCGTCGCCTCCCGTTCGGACATCTCCAGCCTTAACCCCAAAACGACATCGTTATCGTCTAAAGACCGCCGAAAACCTGCCAAAACAAGCTCTTCCGGCCGCTCCGGCAACCAGGGTTGCGCCAGACGCTCGAGTTCCCAAAGCTCGGCAATCCGGTCAGCATCGGTACGGGCCAGCTCCCGGCAAAGATGGTCCCAGGTAACATACTGGTCCTGGCTCCTTCCGTGAAACTGGGCCTTCCAGAGACTCGACAGCAGGGCCAGTTCCAGCGGATTGGAAACGGTGCGTCCCGTCTGCCCCTGGAAGTAAGCCAAGGCCAATTTGAAAGCATGATTTCCCTCGGCCTTCACGACATGATGTTTCCCATCATGTTCACGAAAAATAATGCGGAAAAAATGCTTGTCATCCGTAAGACCTGCGCTTTCCACCCCTAGGCCGATGCGGCCCCCCAGGCCGGGGCGGCCCCCCAGGCGGAGGGAACAGACATCGGCATCCAGGCCTCCCTCCTTCACTCTTCCAACAAGTTCCAGTTCTTCATCGGACTGTTCACGAAGCCGCGGCCAGGCGGCCCTTTGAAGATCTCGAAGGCGCCCGATGGGATCAGCCGTTGTTTTTCCAAGATAGCCGGAAAGCCGTTTGACCGTCAGGTGACGACCGGCGGGGTCTCCCGAAACAAATCTTGTGTCCCATAAAGCGGCCAGGATTGCCTTTTCAACAGGATGGGACACCTCGGTTCCGGTACGCCCTTTGAGGAATGCAAGCCCCAAATCCAGAGCCCCATGGCCATAGAGGTGGTCAATGAACACTTTATCTCCATCGGTCAAAAACAAGACATAAAAGGAATGGATATCCGCCCGATCCAAGTCTTCCTGGATATCAATAACCCGGATGCCGGTAACGCCGGATGACAATGCTCCCTCTTTTTTTCGTCCCGTGAAAAGAGCGGGATAGGGGGTGCTACGGGCCAGAGTGGTCCGTTGACTTCGAAGAAAGCGGAGAAGGTGGGAAAGCCGGATGGGATTTTCGAAAATCAGCTTCAACTCCACAAAGGTGGATTCCATCCCCTCTATTTTAAAAAAAAGAGGGCCTCTTCCCCTCACGGAATCGGTCCCCTTTTTGCCCATCAGATCATTCAGACGCAAAAAAGCGTCACGGAGCGATTCCCTGTCCACCGCCTCCCCTTCCGCGGCCCGGTGGAGAATCTGCGCCTCCTCCCGCGCCGGGTCTGAAGCCCCAAAGGGGGCTGTCGCCTCCAGAAGGCGCCGAACGATCCCGCGTTCGCGGGGGGTCAAATTAACGGAATTGTCAGCCATATCGGATTGATTGCCTTATCGGCGGGCGCTTAAAAAAGTTGCGTGTTTTTTTGGGGGGACGCCGATCAGGGAACAAACGCCGGCATTGGGGCAAAACTGATGCCCGGAGCGACGGCGCCGGGCGCCGAAACGATCAGACTCGGAACCGCGGCCAGGATCGAGGCCGATGTGGCCCCCCAGGCAGGGTCTGCCCCCCAGACCCCAAGGGAGGGAGATTGGATTGAAAAAGCACCGGCGGAATTGAAAGGGGAATAAACAGCCGGCTTTGCCACGGCGGAAAATGCCGGGGCCAAACCGACAGGCGGCTCATAGACAGCAACCGGCCCCAGCGAGGATGGACCAGCGACGATCTGTTCGGCCATGAGGTCTGACAAGGGGTTCCCCTGCAAGACAAACACCAGGCCACCGATGCCAAGGAGCTTGGCGCCGGCCGTGGCGCCATCCGATGGAGCGGCCATGGCCGCACTTTCACTGCCGGCGGAGGCCAAGAGAGGCGCCCCTTCGGCATGACCGGCAGAGATTGTTGCCGGGAAAACTTGAACGGGAACCGGCGCAACAACTTTTTCGGCCATCTTCCCCTCCCTGATTTCTTTGGCATGGTAGAGGTTCCAGGCCTCATAGACCCACCCGGGAAGCGAGAGGCAATGTTCGTCGGCAAAAGCCATCAGGTGATCGACGCCGTTTCTTCCCTCCTGCGGCGATTTTTTCCAGTCCGCGGGATAATGGTCATCATAAAATTGGGCAAAAGTCACATCAGGCTTAAGGCGCGAATAGGCCGAGGCAATCAGGGCATCAAGGGCGCCATCCATGGCATTTCTGGTGCCAAGGCGATGCCGGTAGCGCTTGCCGATGATGTCCTTGATGATGTTGTCCAACGCGGCAATATTCCCCGTGGCAAGAACCTCGTCATTGAAACGCTTTCTGATTTCGAAGAGCGCCTCCAGATCAGGGGGGAGGCATTTTTGGATATCCATCTTCACGCCGTAGGGGGAAGAGAGACCCTCTGTCTCCAACCCAACCTCCGGGGCTATCCGGGCAATGGTCTCCTCGACAAGCCTCACATTGTCTTCTTTTGCCTTTTCAAGGAGTGGATTCAGTTCGGAATAGGTAGGGGTCTGCTCCCCAAAAACCCGGGAGGCGATCCCGTATGTGGCCCAATAGGTGGCCGGGTTTTTCATCGCGCCGGCCATCTGCACAAAAACGGCCCACTCTTTTCCCACGAGATATTCGATCCCCTCTTCTCCAAAAATTCTTTTGGCCTTTGCAACCGCCTCGGGCGATTCCCCCGCAATAACCGGGTAGACTTCCAGATCGCCAAAGACATCGGGGGCCGAAACATACCCCCCAAAGACCAGTTGGCTCGCGGCAAGATCCGGATAACCCAGGGAGACATAATAATCATAAACTTCGAGGTAAGGGATAAGACTACCAGGCACAAAAGATTTTGTGGGGGATAGCATGGCGGGGCTGTGGCGAGCCAATCCCTCTGCCGATTCTTTTCTCTTTTTGTCTTTCACAAAGTCACCGGCCTTGGTTGCTTCCACCACAACATCGGCCCCCCTCCGGTTCATTACCTCTTCTGCAGGGACGGGGGTGTAGTAAAAAGCCCGTCGGGCTGGAGGATTGACCGGTCGATCCTTTCCAAAGGCATAGGTATTGGTTCCCTCTGTGTGGATTTCCCAATTAAGCGCCGGGGCTGTTTCAACCACGGTAACCCGAAAATCGAGGGGGAGGAGACCTCTATCGATTCTCCTTCGAACAATCTCGGCCATGGCGGCCCCCATGGCCCCTCCCCCCACGACCACCAGATGGTTTTCCGGTCTGTCGTTAATCGGATAATTGCGGAGGGTTGTCGTGACCGGGTCCCACCAGAGGGCGCCGGCCGGGACATCTAAACCTCGTTCTTCAGCAATCTCTTTTGCTCGAGCACGATAATGATTAATGAGCCCCTGAATTCGCGCGTCAATTTCGGTGCGTCGATTGTCTTTTATAAGAGCAACCGCCGGGAGACCCTTTCCTTGCCGGGCATTCCACTCTTTGGCCAGACGGTTATAGTTTTCCAGGACCCCGGACAAAAACACCCCCCGATCCATTGGTCTTTCTTCGGCAGGCGCCGAGGCCGTATCACGAAGCGCCCTGTCTAGGAGTCGATGCTGGTAGACTTCCGCGGGTTCATTATCGCCTGCCCTAAAGATCTTCGATGGGTCAAGCGGGGCTTCTCCCCAAAAAGCGATCGCTTGTTCATTTTTTTCGTTGGACGAGGCGTGCACCCCTTGTCCATCAAAACGATAGACAAAAGGGAGATCAATGGGATCCCCATGCGCAACAAGGGTTAGAGGGTGGCCGGGATAACGGGCGGCAAGTTTGGCGGCTCTTGCAAGAAAAGCTTTGGGGACTTCGAGGGCCCGAAAGTTGTACAGCTCGATTTCCACCTCCACCGCCTCTTCACCCTTCGCATTTCGAAGGGCCTCCCGGACAAAAAGTTCCAAATCGGCCCAGCGGTGAATCCCATGAAGGATCTTTTGGTAAGTACGCTCATCGGGTTTGGGCAGGGGTTTATAGAGATCTCCCAAACCCTCATAACGGGCGGTATTGGGGGCGACATCATCGGCATAATGGGACTCGGCCATTTTGGGGATTGTTTCCCTTCCCGCCCGGGCGATAAATCGATCGATCGCTTCTTTTAAACCACGAACATCGTCAGGTTGCCTGGCCCCCCCTCCATAGCTGAAAGAGGGTTTATTGTCCGCCTCCGGATCTCGATTCGTATTCGCTTCCACAGAAAGACCATGATCGATCCCTCACCAACTGTCCCGAAAATACCGGTAGGTGACATTCAGCTCATAATTGTTTTCTGGATCCTCCCCCCAACGGAAGTTCATGCGATCGATCCGATAGACGGTTAGAGAAACCTTAAAATCATCCAGGTTCAGGTCAACGGTCCGGGTGGCGCCGGAAGGGAGAGGGAGAGGTAAAATCCCCGTTAAGGCCCTTTCTTTGAGCCCAAAGAGATGCTGTCTCACGAACTCTTCCCCATTGTCTTCAAGCCACGCCGTGAGGGCCC
>JACPFC010000079.1 GCA_016183175.1 Deltaproteobacteria bacterium | reverse complement strand
AGTAAACCTTGAAATTCATCGATGAAGCCAAGATTTTTGTGAAGGCCGGGGACGGCGGCAACGGCTGTGTCTCGTTCCGGCGCGAGAAGTATATCCCGCGCGGCGGCCCGAACGGCGGGGACGGGGGGCGCGGGGGGCATGTCATTTTTCAGGCCGATGCGAGTCTGACCACCCTCTATGATTTCAAATTCAAGAAACACCTGAAGGCAAAACGGGGGGAACATGGGCGGGGCTCGCAACAGGATGGAAAGGACGGTTCGGATATTGTGCTGAAGGTTCCCGTCGGGACGCTGATCCATGACGAAGAAACAGATGAATTGCTGGCCGATCTCGACAAACAAAACCAAACATGTGTCGCGGCACGCGGCGGCAGAGGGGGTCGGGGAAACGCCTTTTTCAAGTCGGCCACCCGGCAGGCGCCGCGGTTTGCCCAGCCGGGGGAGAAAGGGGAGGAACGGGCACTTCGTCTGGAGCTTAAACTTTTGGCTGATGTGGGTCTTGTAGGCCTGCCCAATGCGGGCAAGTCAACCCTCCTCTCGGTGATCTCGAAGGCGCGGCCGAAGATTGCCGACTATCCCTTTACCACCCTTGCGCCGAATCTTGGCGTGGCGATCTATCGGTCCTATCCTCCATTTACGGTGGCCGATATTCCGGGGCTCATTGAAGGGGCCCACAAAGGGACGGGATTGGGCGATAAATTTTTAAGGCACATCGAGCGGACAAAAATTATCTGTCATCTGGTGAGCCTGGGGCCTGATGAGCGAGAAACGCCGTGGGAACGCTTTTGCGTCGTGACGAAAGAGATGGAGAACTACGATCCTTCTTTCAGGAAACGAAAACAGGTCGTCTGCCTCACAAAATCCGACTTGCTCAAAGGGGAAGAAGATTCATATGATATCGCGCGAATTTTCAAAAAGAAGAAATATCCGATTTTTGTGATTTCGGCGGTGACCCGCGAGGGGGTAGGGGAGTTGCTGGAGCATTTGGCAAAGAGTTTAAGGCAATGAACGACCGTCAACGCATCGTCAAACACACCAGGCGCCTGGTGATAAAAATCGGCGGCAGTGTGCTGACCAATGACAAAGGGGTCAGAATAGCGCTGATTCAGGGGATTGCCCGGCAGGTGGCCTCTGTGCGCAAGGGAGGAATTGAAGTGGTTATTGTCTCCTCCGGGGCCATTGCCTGCGGGATGGGGGTTTTGAAATTAAAAAAAAGGCCGCACGAAATTCCCCAAAAGCAGGCCGTTGCGGCGATCGGTCAACCGGTCCTGGTTCGCCATTATTCCAATGCCTTTCAAAAGGCGGGCCTCCATGTGGCCCAAATTTTGTTGACACGCGACGATCTGAAAGACCGTCACCGTTTTTTGACCGCCAAGCATGCCTTTGCGGAGCTTTTTCGGTCGAAGGCGGTGCCGGTGGTGAATGAAAACGACTCGGTGGCGGTGGAGGAGATCCAGGTGGGGGACAACGACCAACTCTCGGCGCTGGTTTCCCATCTGGTGGATGCCGATCTGCTCCTGATTTTGACCGACATCGACGGTTTTTACGACAAAGATCCCCGCAAGTTTAAAGAGGCCCGGCGGATCGGCCTGGTGGAGAATGTCGATGAGGAGACATTCAAGTTTGCCGACGATACGCGGAGTGAAAAAAGCACCGGCGGGATGACCACAAAGCTGAAGGCGGCCTATCAGGCCGCCTTTTACGGTGTGCCGACGTGGGTTGTGGGAGGGGAGGATCCTAAAATCATCTCGAAAGTGATGGTGGGCGACGATGTAGGGACTCTGTTTCTGCCGCGCGCCGAGACACTCTCGAGCCGGAAATACTGGATCGGCTACACGCTTAAGGCGGTGGGAAAGATCGTCATCGACGAAGGGGCGGCGGCGGCATTGACGCAAAAAAAGAAGAGTCTCCTCCCCTCCGGCATCTTGGAGGTCGAGGGGGATTTTGATGTTGGCGATGCGGTGGAAATATTAAATCAGGCCGGCAAGCCGCTGGCGCGGGGTCTGGCCGGCTATCATTCGCGCGATATCGAAAAAATCAGGGGACAAAAAAGTACGGCGATCGAAAAAATTCTCGGCTATAAATATTATGATGAGGTGGTCAACCGGGATGATCTGGTGATTTTATGAACGCGACCTCGTTAATAAAATTAGGCGAAAAATGTAAAAAAGGGGCGGCCTCCCTCTTGACCCTCGACACCTCCGTCAAGAATGAGGCGCTCAAGGCGATGGCGGACGAACTGCGCTCCCGGGCGTCCGAAATAATCAGGGAGAATGCAAAAGACATCCATACAGCCGAAACAGGGGGGCTTAAAAAACATCTCATCGACCGCCTTCTTTTAAACGAAAAAAGAATCGACGAGATGGCGCAAGGCTTGGAAGAAGTGGCGGGGCTGACCGATCCGGTGGGAGAGACGGTATCGCAATGGGTCCGCCCCAACGGGCTTAAGGTCGCGCGGGTCCGGATTCCGCTTGGCGTCATCGGCGTGATTTATGAGTCGCGTCCGAATGTCACGGTGGATGCCGCAGGGCTCTGTTTCAAATCGGGAAACGCTGTTCTCCTTCGCGGCGGGTCGGAGGCGATCCATTCCAACCGGGCGCTTGGAAAAATTCTTCAGGATGTTTTAAAGAAAAAGGGGATTCCGCCGGAGGTGGTAACCGTTGTCCCTTCTCCCGATCGAACCCTTCTGAAGACACTGCTCAAGCTCGACGGCCTGATTGATCTCATCATTCCCCGTGGCGGTGAGGGGTTGATGAAATTTGTGGCGGAACATACCCGGATTCCGGTGGTGCGCCATGACAAGGGGGTTTGCAGTATCTTTGTGGACGAATCGGCTGATTGGGATATGGCCTTATCGATTGTCGAAAACGCCAAGGTCTCCCGCCCCGGCGTCTGCAATGCGGTGGAGAATGTCTTTGTCCACGAAAAAATCGCCGGATCGTTTCTCCCGTGTCTGGCGGATCATCTCAAAAGAAATGGAGTCGAACTTCGCGGCGACAAGAAAGCGTCTGCGATCGTCAAAGGAATGAAAAAGGCGACGGCGCACGACTGGACGACGGAATATCTCGATCTTATTCTCTCGGTCGGTATCGTAAGCCATATCGATGAGGCGATTGACCTCATTCGCCGCTACGGATCGAACCACACCGAGGCAATTGTCACCAAAAATCAGACGAATGCCGAAAAATTTGTGAAGAGTCTCGACTCATCGTGCGTGATGGTGAACGCCTCCACCCGTTTTAACGATGGAAACCAGCTGGGGCTGGGAGCGGAGATCGGCATCTCGACCACCAAGATCCACGCCTTCGGACCGATGGGGTTGGCCGAGCTGACAACAACGAAATTCGTGGTGCATGGAGAGGGACAGATCAGGAACTGAAATGTCAAATGTCAAAACTCAAAGTTCAAAAATAAAGAATACCATTTTAGACCTCGCGCGCGTTATCCACGATGCGGTGGAGGACACGAAGGCAATCGATCCCGTCGTCCTCGATTTGCGCAAAAAGGCCGCTTACGCTGATTACCTGCTCATCTGTAGCGGTGCAAGCTGTCGGCAGGTTCAGGCGATTGCCGACAACGTCGAAGAGGCGGTAAAAAAGAAACTCAACCGGCACTGCCGCGGCACCGAGGGCTACCAGCAGGGGACTTGGGTGCTCCTGGATTACGGCGATGTGGTCTGTCACACATTTCTCGAAGAGGCCCGTGATTTTTATCAGCTCGAAAATTTGTGGCACGACGCCAAACGGGTAAATCTCAACCGGAAGAAAACAGATGCCTCCCCTAAACATCCTCGCCGTCGGAAAGGTTAAAGACAAGGCCTCGCGGGAACTGGAAGAGAAATATCAGGAGCGTCTTTCCCATTACGTCCGCATCTCGATCCGATGCGTCAAAGATTCTCCCGCCGCCGACCCCGGTCAAAGGAGAAAGGAAGAGGCGCAAAGTCTTTTGTCCGCCGTGGCGGATTCCGATTATCTTGTCGTGCTGGACAGGGAAGGAGAGACGGTCACCTCCGAGGGATTGGCCCGCGAATTGCAAGCGCTGACCAACCGGTCGGTTCGAAACATCGTTTTTGTCATCGGCGGAGCCTACGGTCTCGATGACCCCGTTCGCCAAAGGGCCAATCGCATCCTTTCCCTCTCCGCGTTGACTTTCCCGCACGAGTTGGCTAGGGTCATCCTTCTTGAGCAGTTGTACCGCGCCTATACGATCCTTCGCGGGGAAAAATATCATCACTAAAATCCCCCCATTCCCCCCTTTGTCCCAAGGGGACCCTTTCGGGTCAAAGAGGGGTGAGGGGGGATTTTGAATCAAATTGAAACCACTTGCTTTTGGGGATCGCTTACGAAAAATTCCGGGTTTGATTTGCAAATGATTGATAGTATGTTTTGAATCCGCGATGGTGGAAAAATTATCTAACAGTTTGTTAGATTTCGAGAAACGAGAATGAGCAAACTTTTGGCGGAAGAAGAGTTAGACCGCAACTATTACGAACAGTACGTGAAGAAGAATCGCGTCTTCATCCTTGGAGCTGGATTTTCTGTTGCCGCAGGAGTGCCGCTAACTGCGTCACTGCTTGATAAAACCATGAAAAAGTTCTCGGCCGAATGCCCGGGCATTTTTTCGCGTGTCGATGGCTACGCAAAAGAAAGTGCAGAGAACATTGATGGGGAAGTAGATGTAGAGATTTACCATACGCCAGCGTTGCTGAAGTACGGAACATGGAGTCATTATTCACCCCTTGGGGAAGTTGAGCCATTTCTTGTGCTTCCTGGGTATGGCAAGGCGTTTGACGTTCGCTCTAATGCTGTTCTCT
>JACPFC010000078.1 GCA_016183175.1 Deltaproteobacteria bacterium | reverse complement strand
GGAATTTCCACGCGGCACCGGTCGACGGCAATCGGACACCGGGTGTGAAAGACGCATCCGGTCGGCGGATTGATCGGCGAGGGGACGTCCCCCTTTAAGATGATCCGTTCCTTCTTTACGTTCGGATCGGGAACGGGAATGGCCGAGAGGAGTGACTTCGTATACGGATGTTTGGCGTTATAGAGGTCTTTGGCTTCGAAGGTCTCCATCACCTCCCCCAGATACATCACCACAATCCGCTGGCTGATATGCTCCACCACTTTCAAATCGTGCGCGATAAAGATCATCGCCAAACCCAGTTTTTTCTGAAGGTCGGAAAGGAGATTGATGATCTGCGCCTGAATCGATACATCCAGCGCCGAAACCGGCTCGTCGGCGATAATGAGCCTGGGATTGAGTGACAGGGCGCGGGCGATCCCCACCCGCTGGCGCTGGCCGCCGGAAAATTCGTGCGGGTATTTGTCGTATGCGTCGGCATTCAACCCGACCATTTCGAGGAGTTCCACCACGCGGCTACGCCGCTTCTTTTTGGCCGCCAGTTTGTGGACAATCAGCGGCTCGGCAATGGCCGTGCCGATGGTCATCCGCGGGTTGAGCGAGGCGTAAGGGTCCTGAAAGATGATCTGCATCTCCCTCCGAAGCGGGCGCATTTCTTTGGGCGATAATTTGGTGATATCGGTTCCGTCAAAAACAATTTTCCCCTCCGTCGGTTCCAGGAGTTTAAGGATCGTCCGTCCCAGCGTCGATTTGCCGCACCCCGATTCGCCGACGAGGCCAACGATCTCGCCATGCCTGACCGAGAGCGAGACGCGATGAACGGCACGGACATACCCCTTTGTCCTTCCCCAAAAACCCCCCTTGAGGGGGAAAAGCTTTGACAAATTTTGCACTTCGAGGAGGTTTGACATGCTGAAAAAGTTCAAATGTCAAAGTCCAAATGTCAAAGGAATGTCAAAATCCAAATGACAAAATCCATTTGAAATTTAACATTGTTGTTTCCTTTGGAATTTGAACTTTGTCATTTGACATTTAGTAAGGATGAATGCACCTCGCCCAATGCCCCTTCATTTTCTCCTCCAACATAATGTCCCCTCCTCGGCAATCTTCCTTCACCCGTTCGCACCGGTCGGCGAAATGACACCCCAGCGGGAGACTGGCCAAATTCGGCACCATGCCGGGAATCGTTCTTAAACGGGCCTCCCCCCTTTTTTTCAGACTCGGAATCGATTCGATCAGCCCCTTCGTATACGGATGCAGAGGATGAGCGAATATCTCTTTGACCTCCGCCTCCTCCACAATCTGCCCCGCATACATCACCGCCACATTCTGCGCATGTTCGGCCACAATGCCAAGATCATGTGTGATGAGCAAGAGCGACATTCCCATTTCGTCGATCAATTGATGCATCAGATCCAGAATCTGCGCCTGAATGGTGACATCCAGCGCTGTTGTCGGCTCGTCGGCGATCAGGAGCTCCGGATTGCAGGACAAGGCCATGGCGATCATCACCCGCTGGCGCATCCCGCCGCTCATTTGATGCGGATAATCATCCACCCGTTTATCGGGATTCGGAATCCCCACTTTCTTGAGCATTTCGATGGATCGCAGGTGCGCCTCGCGCCTCCCCACCTTTTGATGCAGGATAATCGCCTCGGCAATCTGGTTGCCCACGGTAAAAACCGGGTTCAGACTGGTCATCGGCTCCTGAAAAATCATGGCGATCCGGTTGCCACGGATGGCGCACATTTCTTTTTCGGAGAGTTTCAGCAAATCAGCGGGGAATCCGTTTTTCGAATGGAGAAGAATCTGTCCCGAGACGATTTTGCCCGGCGGTTCGGGGATCAAACGCAAAACCGACATCGCCGTCACGCTTTTTCCGCAACCCGACTCCCCCACCAGCGCCTGGATTCCGCCTCGGGGAATGGTCAGTGAAACATCGTCCGCCGCCTTAACGGTGCCGGCATCGGTTTCGAACCCCGGGAAAGAGGGTCAGCCACCAGGCAATATCCATGAAGTCGCGCGACTGCGAGAGGATATCGCCCCAGCTGGGGGTCGGGGGCTGAACGCCAAAACCAAGAAACGACAGTGACGACTCAATCAGAATGGCCGAGGCCACGCCAAAACTGGCCGATACCATCACGGGGGCGAGGGCATTGGGGAGAATATGCCGGAAAATGATGCGTCCAGCGGAGGCCCCTGCGGCCTGAATTCCGGCGACAAATTCCTGATTCCGCAATTTCAAGAATTCCCCCCGGACCAGACGCGCAATACCGGTCCAACCGGTAACGCCGATCACGATCATGATGTTAAAAAGGCTTGGCCCCACAAAAGCGAGCACGGCCAGAATGAGAAAAAAAGTCGGAAAACACATCACTATCTCAATTGTCCGCGAAATCAAGATGTCGATTTTCCCGCCGTAATACCCGGCAAGGGCGCCGACAATCATGCCGATCAAGACATACAAACCCACAGCGACAAATCCGACCGAAAGAGAAATCCGCGATCCGTAAATCAGGCGCGAGAGAACGTCCCTTCCCTGCTCGTCCGTCCCCATCCAGTGAACCGCTCCGGGCGCCACGAGGGCGGAGTCAAGATCGTAGGCCGTCGGAGAGTAGGGGGAAATCCACGAAGCAAAAAGGGCGACAAGAAACATAAACAGGACCAGAGACAAGCCGACGCGGTTTAAGCGTTTGAGCCAGTACTGTTCGAAGATCAGTCGAATGGTGGATTTCTTTTTCATCGTCCCTCAAATGTAATCCGCGGATCGACCCACACATAGAGCAGATCGGAAACCAAAAGACTCAAAAGGGTCAAAAAAGCGTCGATCGTCGCAATTCCCATAATCACATTCTGATCGCGTCCCAACACCGCCTCAAACGAAAGCATCCCCATTCCGGGAATGGAAAATATCTGCTCAATGATCACAGAGCCTCCCAAAAGCCCGGGGATCAATGTCCCCATGAGGGTTACCAGAGGAATCAGCGAGTTGCGGAACGCATGTTTCCAGACAACCACTCTCTCCGAGAGCCCCTTTGACCGCGCCGTCCGGATATAATCCTGACGGATAACCTCCAAAAAATTGGCGCGTGAAAACCGGGAGAGAAAGGCGAAACTCCCGTAAACGTAACAGGTGACCGGCAAAAACAGATGCCAAGCCACATTGCCGAACCATTTCCAGAAGGGAAACGACTCCGCCCCATCCGAAACATATCCCATGAGGGGAAACAGATTGTAATATTCCCCTCCCGCCAGAAAAACGAGAAGGATGGTCGCCACCCAGAATTCCGGAAGCGAATAGAGGATGAACAGTTTGACCATCACCACCTTGTCCCAAACGCTGTTTTGCTGGCGGGCCGACCAGATACCGAGCGGGATGGAGATAATGTAGACAATGATGACGCTCAGGATATTGAGCGTCAGCGTGATGGGAAGCGCCTCAAAGATCCGCGTCGACACCGGCCTTTTGTCCTTGCTCGATAGTCCGAAGTCAAGCTTGGCGATATTTTTGAGCCATTTGCCGTAGAAGAGGCTGTTTTTGCCGATCCATGTCACGCTTTTTTCGATCTTCGTCCCCTCGGGTTTTCCCGAAAGGCTCTGGCTGACGCGGAGAAATCCCCTGCCCGGCAAACATGAGTTTGAGCGACACCGGATCGCCCGGCGCCAGCTTCATGATAAAAAAAGTGATCAGCGTAATTCCAACGAGCGTCGGGATCATGAGAAGGAGGCGTTTGAGGATATATTGAATCATAACTCCCACTCCAGCGGATCGAGCCCCACCGGGTGCACCTTCACATTTTTAAACCGCCCGGCCACAGCCACCAGCGAATCGCTGGCGAACAAAAATGTGTACGGCTGTTCCTCATACAGAATTTCCTGGAAGCGATAGTAGAGGGCATTCCGTTCGCCCTCGTCGAATTCGATCCGCGCCTTTTCAATCAGCTCATCCGCCTCCTTGTTTTCAAACGAGACAAAATTGGACCCCTTTTCTTCCTTCGCCTGCGAGGAGTGCCAGAGCTGGTAGGGGTCGTCTTCGAAACCGGTGGACCATCCAAGCGCCGTGGCGTCGAATTTTTTCTTTTCAATCCGCTCCAAAAAGGCGGCCCACTCCATTTTTTCGATGTTCATCTCGATGCCGATTTTTTTCAGATCCTCTTTCAAGATCGGCGCGACCCGCTCGGAAAACTTGGAGGCGGCCGGATACAAAAAGGTGAATGAAAATTTTTTCCCCTCTTTGTCGAGGTAGCCGTCTCCATCGCCATCCCTCCAGCCCGCATCTTGGAGGAGTTGGAGGGCCTGGGCCGGATCATGGGGATGGAGCTTCAGGTTTTTGTTGTACTGCGCCCCCCCCACAAAGAAGGGGCTTTCCACCACCTGGCCCCTGCCATAGTTGATCTTTTCCAGAAGCTTTTGCCGGTCCACCATCAGCGTCATCGCCCGGCGCACCCGCTTGTCGGAAAAAAAGGGGCTCTTGCCGTTCCACCCGATATAGTTGAAACCGGGGAGGAGATATTTGAATTTGTTGAACTGTTCATTGAAACGCTGTGAGCCGGTCTGTTTGACCCACTGGATCGGCCGCATATTGGCATAATCGATCTCTCCTTTTTTAAGCACCTGTATGGCAATGGCGTCATCGGTGACAATTTTAAATTCCATCCGGTCGATCGCCGGTTTCTTGCCCCAGTAGTTCTCGTTTAAGACAAGGACAATCCTTTTGTTCGTCTTCCACTCCAAAAAACGGTAGGGGCCGGTACCGAGGGGATTCCTCCCTGCAGGATGGGCATTGAAATCGCCCCCGTCGTCAAAAATATGTTTGGGAATAAGCGGAATGGTGCCACAAACGCTCAACCCCAAAAAATAGGGGCGTTTGGTGACAAATTTTACCCGATAGTCGTCCAGTTTTTCAACGCGGATCACGTCGTCATAATAGACGCGCAAAAAAGGGGCCTCGACTTTGGGGTCTTTTATTTTTTCAAATGAATAGACCACGTCATCGGCGGTGAACTTCTTCCCGTCGTGCCAAAAGACGTCGTCCCTCAAGACAAAGGTGTACATCAGGTGGTTGTCGCTGATCTCCCAGCTTTTGGCCAGCATGGCCTTGTATTCCAGCGTGTCGTTGTCGCGCTGGATGAGCGAATCGTTGACGTAAGAAAGGATGCGGGAGGAATAGGCATCGCTGGAGGTTATGGGATTAAGCGTATCCGGCTCCGCCCCCAGGCCGACACGCAAGGTGGAAGGTGAAACGGGGACATCAACCTGGCATGATGATAAAAATAAAAATAAAAATGTTAAAAATTTAGTTCTGCGTTCTTCCATGTGATCTTAAGGCTCGTCTTTCGGGAAGTCATTTCGATTGTTTTGGGATAGAGGATATTACCCCTTTTTTTGAAATCGCGGAAACTGATTTTATACCTCTTGTTTTGGCTTTTGGATTTTTTTTCCACGCCGATGACACGGCCATCGGCATTAACGGAGATTGCCCGATCATCGCGCTCCGGCACGCGATATAACAGATAAGCGATAAATTCATCCCGCGAAAGGGGGAGTGAAAGGAGTTTGCCGAGTCTTATTTTCCCGTCGGCAAAGCCGAACCGGAGGAGGGTATTGCCGAAATCGTCGATCGTTTCGAAATCAGCCGAGCCCTCGTTCGCAATCACGATGACCTGGTCAAAACGGTAGATCCGTTTCCCGGAAGACCATTCGACAAGGGCGTGTCCGCGAAGGAGAGGTTG
>JACPFC010000077.1 GCA_016183175.1 Deltaproteobacteria bacterium | reverse complement strand
TTGATCTTCGGGGAGTCGATTTCAGCGGGGCCGATCTTACGCTCGCCCGACTTGAGGGAGCTGATCTCACCGGAGCTGATCTTACGGGGGCCAATTTGTTCCTCGTGCGCCTCGACGGAGCAAATCTGACCGACGCCAAACTGGATGGCGCCGATGTCAGAAAGGCCTCGTTTAAAGGGGCCAAGCTTCAGGGGACTCTTCTCCAAAAAACGGCAGAGGGACCCGGCGGCGGTGGGAGCAAATTGTTTGGTACCCTTCTGATTGCGGGGGCTTTGGCCTATGCCCAAACCTCAAGGGCGGATACGGTTGTTAAAAATCCGCCGGTTTCGTGGTCGGAGAGGGAGGCAGGTCCAGCCTTCCTTGATCCGGTCATCGCAAGCGGGATGAACAGAAATCCCCTTGCAACAGGGTTGGGACTTTATTCGGGCGGTATGGCCACCCCTTGGTGCAGTCCTTTGGCCCCGTTAGTGAATCTTTCCGTCCTGCCCGCCTCAATCTCCGCCGCCGCGATGGCTTTTAGTCCGGTTGCCGTCCCGGTTGGCGGCGTCCCGGCTTTTGCGCCCGTTCCGGTTTTCCTCTAAACAGGGGGCGTTTGAAGAACTCGGCCGCAAGCGGCCGAGATTCTTCAATTCATCACTCCGTAAAAGGGGATCCCAATTAAATGCCTTAAACCCCGTCCAAGGTATATCTGCCGCGGGCGGGATATTTTTTGCTCGGGATCCAACAGAAACTCGCGCCACTGGGCCAGCCACCCGGAGACACGGGCCACGGCAAAAAGGACGGTGAACATCTCGGTGGGAATGCCGATGGCTTCGTAGATGAGGCCGCTGTAAAAATCGACATTGGGATAGAGCTTGCGTTTGATGAAGTAATTGTCCTCCAGCGCGATGCGTTCGAGCTCGAGGGCGATATCAAGCAACGGGTTTATTCCCGTGACCTCAAACACCTTCGTGGCTGTGTCCTTGATGACCTTGGCGCGGGGGTCGTAGTTTTTGTAAACACGGTGTCCAAAACCCATCAGCCTTTCTTCGCCGTCCTTAACGTGCCGGATGTGTTCGGCGACCTTGTCCTTGGAGCCGATTTTCTTCAGCATCTTGAGCACCGCCTCATTGGCGCCGCCGTGACGGGGGCCGAAGAGGGCCGCCGCCGCCCCGGCCGCCGCCGCAAAGGGATCGGCATGGGAGGAACCAATCACCCGCATGGCGGTGGTGGAGCAGTTTTGCTCGTGGTCGGCATGGAGGGTAAAGAGAACATCGAGCGCCTTCTCGATGACCGGATGGGGCTTGTATTTTTTATTCCCCTCCTGAAAAAGCATGGCGAGAAAATTCCCCGTGTAGCTCATTTCAGGGTCGGGTTCAACCGGGGGGAGATCCCGGTTGTGCCGAAGGGCCCAGGCGGCCAAGGTCGGGGCCTTGGCAATCAGCCGGACAATCTGGAGCTGTCGTCCCTCGACGTCGGTGACGTTGCGCGCCCCGGGGTTCAGACACGACAAGGCGGCGATGGCGGAAATCAGCATCGGCATGGGGTGCGAACTCCTTGGCAACGCCCGCATCATATGGTTGATGGCCGCGTTGACCCGGAGATGCCCTTTGATTTCCTCCTCCCATTCGGCGAACTGCTCGCGGTTGGGGAGTTCCCCATAAATGATCAGGTAGGCCACTTCGAGGTAGCTCTTTTTTTGAGCCAGCTCTTCAATCGGGTAGCCGCGATAAAGGAGGATCCCTTTTTCGCCGTCAATAAAGGTGATACTGCTCTTGCATGAGGTGGTGTTTAAAAAGGCGGGGTCATAACTGTAAAGCCCGCGGTCGTTCTCGTCGACCCTGATTCGTTTGAGATCCACGGCCCAGATGGAACGGTGTTCGACAGGAAGCTCGTATTTTTTCCCGGTGCGGTTGTCGACAACGGTCAGAAACTGTTTGTGTTGGGTGGGCATTAGACTTGGGGCCCTTTCGGCCCGTTTGTTGCTACTCGCATTGATTTATTTCGGGCCTCAAACCCGCCTGCCAATCCGGCGGGCAGGTGGCCCCAAACCCCGCGCGAACCACGGGGCAAGCCCGATGGTTCGCTTAGAGGCGCCTTTCTATTTCAATCTGCTGGTGCTGACAAGGAATTTCGGAATTTAATGGGGGGGCTGGGGGAGTTGATTTTTTTAATTCCATCCATTGCAAATGTCCGCCTAAGGTCTTACATTCTCTTTATCCGTGGCCAAAGACTACTATCAGATTCTCGGCATATCCAAAGGGGCCGGCGAGGAGGAGATCCGCAAGGCCTTTAAAAAGCTGGCCCGTAAATACCATCCCGACGTCAACCCCGGCGACAAAAAGGCCGAGGAGCGCTTCAAGGAAATTTCCGAGGCCAATGAGGTTCTTTCAAATCCCGAGAAGCGGAAAAAATATGACGCCTTCGGCACCGCCGATTTCGAGGGGTTTCCCGGAGGGGGCGCCGGAGGATGGCGCACTTATACCTATAATCCATTCGAAGGAGGGGGCGGCAAATACGGAGCGGGTATCGACCTCGACGATCTGGGGGATATCTTCGGCGACCTCTTTGGCGGCCTTGGTGGGGTTGGCGGGGCCGCCCGCAGACGGCGCGGTTTTACGGCTGATTTCGGCACGGCCAACCGGACGCGAAAGGGGAAGGATCTTTACTTTTCGCTTGACCTTGATTTTACTGATGCGGCGAAGGGATGCGAAAAAACGATCCGTCTGGGGAGCGGCGTATCCTTCAAGGTGAAAATTCCCGCGGGGATTACGGATGGCCAGAAAATCCGGCTGGCCGGAAAGGGAGAACCGGGAGTGGCCGGGGGCGAGGCGGGCGATTTATACATCGAACCGCGCATCATCGCACATCCCTGGTTCCGCCGGAGCGGAAACGATATCGAGGTCGATCTTCCGCTCAATCTCTCGGAAGCCTTGTCGGGAGGAAAGGTCAAGGCGCCGACCATCGACGGCATGGTGGAGGTGAAGATTCCGGCGGGGGCGCAGAGCGGCCAAAAGATGCGGCTTAAGGGAAAAGGGGCGCTCGACCGCAAGACCGGCTCCCGCGGCGATCAGTATCTGGTTCTTCAGGTTCATCTTCCCGAAGGCCTCGATCAAAGGTCAAAAGAAGAACTGTTGAAAGCCGTTAAGGGGAAGGAAGCCGATCCCCGGAAAAAACTGTGGGGCTAGGGGGAGAATTTCAAATGTCAAAGTTCAAATGTCAAAGGAAACCCAAAAAAATAATTTCAAAAAAATGCTCGTCGTTTGTTTTTTTGACCTTCCTTTGGAATTTGACATTTGACATTTCATGAAAGGAACTTCCATGGAGCAAAAAAGATTCACCCTTTCGGATATCGCGAGGGAGCTTGACCTTCCGGTCGAGCGTTTGAAGGAGTGGATCGGAATTGAGCTGGTCGTCCCATCCAAAGACGGCAAGGCCGAATTTTTTGTGGAAGAGGACCTCGAGCGCTTTCGCGTCATCCGCAACCTGATCGACGATCTCGAGGTGAACATCGAAGGGGTGGAGGTCATCCTCCGCATGCGCGACCGGACGATCGGGATGGAAAAATTCCTCCGCAAGGTTTTTGCCCTGCTTGAAAAAAACGGGCTTTTGGATGACGCCCTGATTGAAGAATTCAAAAAACTCGGATAAAATAGTCCTCAATGCCGAAGGCGCGCCACGACCATCAAGAACAGACAAGCAGGGCCAAAAAGGCCATTGCCCGCGACATGCTCGAACGCTACACCGGCAGTCCGCTTAAGGCCTTTCGGAAACAGATCATCCTCACCAACTTCGACTATTATCTTCAGCGCTTTAAAATAAGGGGTAAAACAAAATTCTTTTCGGGGTCGGTCATGCAGGTCTGCCACAGCGCCGGGCTGGATGTTTCTCTTGTCGACTTTTCCATCGGGTCTCCCACGGCGGCGCTGATCATGGAGCTTTTGGCCGGTGTTGCGCCCAAGGCGGTCTTGTTTTTGGGCCTGTGCGGCGGGCTCCACCGGTCGCTGAAGGTGGGGGATTTTATCCTCCCGATCGCGGCGATCCGGGACGAGGGGGCGTCGCGTCACTTCATGCCCCCCCAGGTGCCCGCCCTGCCGACCTTTAAAGTCCAGAAATTTATCAGCCAGATTCTGGTGGAAAATGGGCTCGACTACCGGACAGGGGTGGTTCACACCACGGACTACCGTTTTTGGGAATTCGACAAGAGGTTCAAGTATCAACTTTACTCGGAACGCGCGATCGGCATCGACATGGAATGCGCGGCCCTGTTTGTTTCGGGTTTTGCCAGCCGGGTGGCCATTGGGGCCCTGCTTCTTGTCTCGGATCTCCCGTTAAAACAGAAAGGGATCAAGACGAAAAAATCGGCCTCAAAGGTTTTTCGCCGCTTTACCGACATTCATCTGGAGGTCGGCGTGAAGGCGATGAGCGAGATCGCCGGGCGCGGCGAGCATATCCGGCACTACCGCTGGTAGCTGTTCGATGAAGGCTTGCATTTTTGCCGGTGAATATGTCAGAAGCTTCCAACCATGGCCAAATCAGCCACCGCCGCCATCACCTCCGCCTCCAGCGCCGAATATTTTTCCAAAAACCTCCAGCAGGTCGGTTTTTCGTCCTACACCAAGGCGATTCTCACCACCATCAAAGAGGCGGTGGATAATGCGCTGGATGCCTGCGAAGAGGCGGGGGTTCTTCCGGAAGTATCGGTCGTCGTTGAGCGTCTGGGGGAGGCGCATGCGAAGGGGGCCGACCGGATAAAAATTCGGGTGGAAGACAACGGCCCGGGACTTCCGTTAGATGACATCGTCAAAGTCTTTGGCGAATATCTCGCCAGTTCCAAGTTTGGCCGGGGACGCTGTACCCGCGGCCAGCAGGGGATCGGCATTTCGGCGGTCACCACCTGGGCCCAGCTCACCAACGCGCGCGGGGTCACCGTCATCACCAAGACCGAAAAGATGCGTCAGGCGGTCAAGTGCATCGTCGAAGTCGACATCAAGCACAACAAAGGAGTCATGAAGGAGAAAGAGTCGGTTGACTGGGACCGGCCGCATGGCCTTTCGTGCGAATTTATCGTCGATGCCCGGATTCAACTGGCCGGTGAAGGGGGCCTGCTCGCTTATCTGAATGGCACAACGCTGGTCAATCCGCACCTGGCGCTCAAGTACAAGATTCTCGATCAGGGTTGGGTGGAAGTTCCGCGGGTTTCGGAAGAGGTTCCGGAAATTCCCGTTGCGACCGAACCGCACCCGCACACGATGAAATTGGGGGAATTTATCGCCCACTCCCATCTTTTTGGCCGGGTAAAAGTCGGCGCCTGGATCAAAAAAGGCTTTTCGCGTGTTTCGGATGGAACGTTGACGGAACTGGTGCGTGAAAAGGCGGTATCGAAAGGGCTTCTTGAAAAAAGCGTCGATGCGGCAACGGAGGAAGATTTTAAAAAGGTTTTTTCAGGCCTTCAAAAAGCCAAATTGATGGCCCCGTCGACGAAAAGTGTTCTTTCCATCGGCGAATCGGGGCTGGCCAAGAGCATCCAGAGGATCGGGAATGTCGATTTTTTCTCCGTCATTTCCCGCAAACCGGCCATCTGCGATTTCAAACCGGTGCTGGTGGAGGTGGCGATCGCTCGCATGGCCGACCGGGGGGCGGGGGCCGAGGAACAAACGGCCACTCTCCTGCGTTTTGCCAACCGGGTGCCGCTTCAGTTCGACAAATCGGCCTGCGCCATGACAAAGGCGGCGGAATCGGTCAACTGGCGGACCTACGGCCTCAATCAGCCGAAGGATAGTCTGCCGCTCGGGCCCTATATTATTGCGGTCAGCACGGTTTCGCCGTTCATCAAATTCAAGAATGCGTCCAAGGAAACGGTGGACGCCAGCGACGAGCTGGTGGAAGAATTGCGCCGTGCGTTGATTCAGGCGGGACAGAAACTTTCGAAACATATCCGTCGCGAAGAGAAAGAGGCGGACCTTGAACAAAAGCGCCGGCACATCGAGCAATTCGGCCCGATTTTGGTCGACGGTTGTTGTCGGATCGTCAAAGCCAAAAAAGAGCGTCGTCAAAAGGCGCTGGAAGGTTTGGCCAAGCTTTTGGGGCGCGAGGCGCATTTGGCGGAAAAGGAATTGAAGGAAGCGGAGGTTCATGCCGAGGCGGCCCTGCAGGAATTACAGGAGGTGACCGGCATTTTGCCGTCTTCCGAATCGGAGCTTGCGGCGAAACCCGCCTTTGCTAAAGCTACGGCGGGCAAGCAGTTGTCTTTGGAAGGAATGGAAGAAAAAGAAGAGTCAAAAAAATTTAAAAAAGCGGCCAAGTCCAAGGGAAAAAAGAAGGGTGGAAGAAGATGAGCGGGAGAATCGATATCAAAGGAATCTCGGTCGAAATGTGCGAGCGCCTCCTGCGCGACCTCGAACGCGCCAAACGGCCTACCCTCGAGGCGACCAAGTGCACGCTCGACAACGCGGAATACAACCCAAAAGTCGGCTATCTTACCCCCGGCAACAAAAAGGTCATCACCGAATTAAACGTCAGTTCCGTCCAAAAAATGTCGCGGGCGATTTTTATTTTGGAGCTCTTGCTCCGCAACCTGGAGGTTGGGGCGACCAACACCAAGCGTGAAATCTACTATATCTCGAAGGGCGAGGTGAAACACAACCCGGCGCTCAAACCGCTCGATTTTACCGACCAGAATGAAAGCGACGAGATCATCGATTTCATCTGCGAGATGCTCGAGTGCTACCGCGAGGATGTGAACTGTTTTGCCAACGACCGCGGCGGCCAGACCTACAGCCAGCAATTGGTGGTTGTTGAGA
This sequence comes from Deltaproteobacteria bacterium, assembly GCA_016183175.1. Lineage (NCBI taxonomy): Bacteria > Pseudomonadati > Myxococcota > Myxococcia > Deltaproteobacteria bacterium. The sequence goes on along the minus strand of JACPFC010000077.1, from coordinate 1,718 downwards.
CGATGCCCGACGGATCCAAGGCGACCATCGATCTTTCCAAACTGGGAACAGCGCCGTTTCAGCCCAAAAACCGGCCGCAGGATCTGAAATTGAAGGCAAGAAAGAAGATCGATTTTTGCCTGATTGTTGAATCGGAGGGCACCGCCAATACGCTGGTCAACAGCGGTTTCACGCGGCGTCATCCCTGTATTCTCCTCGGCGCGCAGGGGGTTCCTTCAAATGCCGTTCGTGGATGGACCAAACTGATCCAGGATCAGCTGGATATTCCCTGTTATTTCTTCGGCGATCTCGACGCCTACACGATGCAGAATATTTTCCGGACGCTGAAGGCCGGTTCTGCCGGAAGCCTTATCCGCAATTCCGATTTTTCGGCGCCGGAGGTCAGGTTTCTGGGGGTATTGCCCGAGGATATCAAAAGGTACGATCTCCCCGATTACGCTGTAAGGGAAAACGATGTCTCGGAGAGCCGAGCGCTCAAAAAGGCGCGCGATGCGCTGGACAACGACCCTTTTTTCAAGGACAAAAAGAACAAAGGGGTATCCGACATCCTGAACTGGCTGTTCGGTGAATCCCCGCGATCCCCTCATGCCCGAGAAGATCATCATGGAGAAGATCAAAAACAAGAATTTTGTGTGATTGGCCGCATCGAAAAACCGAGCCAAAAGCCCAAACCATCGGCTAAATATATTAAGCAATTTAATATTGCATAATGCACAATATTAAATTGCAATATATGTGATAATCTGTTAAAATTATTTTTATGAAAATGGATAAAAATCAACTACTTAAATTTCTTAATGCCTTGGGTGCAGTGTATGAGCAATTAGGTGGAACGCCGATTGATCTGGGTATCTGTGGAGGTGCCGCCCTTATCTTAACCGGCATGATCGATCGCACGACGAAAGATATCGACACTCTTTTTCCGGTTCCTTGGCCCCCTCTCTTGACTGAGGCAGTTCAAATTGTGGCTAGAAACTATGGCCTTTCCGAGAAATGGATCAATTCGGGGCCCGATCAGATTACAACCATGGGGCTTCCAGGGGGGTTTAAAGAACGTGCCGAGATTTCGAAATTTGGCAGGTCTCTCACCGTTTATTTTGCCTCCCGCCGCGATCAGATTTTTTTCAAGGTCTATGCCTCTGCCGATCGGGGAGGCTATCATGTGGAAGATCTGTTGGCTTTAAAACCCACGCAGGACGAGATGTTTCTTGCGGGCAAGTGGTGTCGAACGCATGATCCGTCGGACGGATTCAAGCAGATACTCATCAGCATGTTTGCGCAATTGGGCTATGGTGAAGTTACAAAAAAAGTATAACCAGATCCTTTTTCTCCACATTGGGGATATTATCCGGGCTCAATGGAACCGAATCGGTTTCAACGGAACCGGCGGCGTCAATCATTATTCGGTTGATATCGAATCCGCACTAATGGTCTCCGGATACGGAGCGCGGTTGAATGGACGGCTTTACGAGGGAATATGGGGGTGGCTTAAACGTTACGGTTCTTTGGTGAATGCTGAGAGGCTTTCCACACTTATCCGCGATGCAAACGACGAATGGGCGTCCCGATTTTTGGGAGGGCTTTTGGAGAAGATTGATTCTCTCCAATGGAGAGGGGTTATTGAAAAATGCAAAAAAAGCCGGTCCACTTCGTGGAAAGAGACCCCCTTGTTGATCCATGCCCCTGCAGGAAAATGGCGTGTCCGAGATTCTGTGCTC
>JACPFC010000076.1:4114-11948 GCA_016183175.1 Deltaproteobacteria bacterium | reverse complement strand
CCCCCAGACGCGGATTTGCTTGTTGTCGGCCGGATCCTTTCCCACTGGAACGCTCTCGTGGGGAACATTGGGAATAACGGCAAGGACCTTGTTCAACTCCTCTTCCGCCTGGGAGATTACCGGACCGAGTTCGCGGACCCGGCCTGCCACCTTCTGCATCGCGGCGATCATCGGCGAGGCATCTTTTTTCTCCTTCTGAAATTTGGTGATTTCCTGCGATTTTTGATTCTGCTCGGCGCGAAGGCGGTCGAACTCCATCTGGAGCGCCTTTCGTTTTTCGTTGAGGGTTTTCAGCGGAGACAAATCAACGGTCGCGTTCCGGTCTTTGAGCGCCTTTTCCAGCCGGGACCGGTTTTCCGTTATCCATTTAATATCCAGCATCTTTTCTGTATACTCCGATTCGATGACCGATGACAAATAAAAGATGCTCCCGATTCTTTACACAATCTCCGCCCTTTCAGCCTATTATCTGGTTAATTACGCCTTCCCCATCCGCGACGTCTGGATCTATCAGATCCTTTTTTTCTTCATCCCCGCCGTCACGGCGATTTACCGCTTTCTTCCGGAACCAGGACAGTTGCTCGCAATGACAAGACCCTGGACGCGGCCGATCTTGACGGTTTTCGGCCTGTCTCTCCTTGTCTCCGTTGTGCTGAATCTCTTCATTCCGTTGTGGGATCACTTTTTTCCGGCGCCGGAGGGTTTACGGGACCTCATTCGCGGCATCCTTCAAACCGACTCTTTGCTGGACGTTCTCCGGCTGACATTCACCATCGGACTTTTTCCCGCCATTTGCGAGGAGACTCTTTTTAGGGGGTATTTGCAGACGGCCCTTGCAAACCAATGGAGTCCGCCGCGGGCCGTTGTTGTGACCTCTCTGATCTTTGCCTTAAGCCACTTGAACCCCTGGCTGTTCCTTTTTTATTTTCTGCTGGGGCTTTTTTTGGGCTGGTGCCGGAATTATCGGAACAATCTCTATCTTCCCATCCTGGCGCATTGGGTCAACAATATGATTGCGCTGGCGGTGTTTCAGTTAATGTAGATCTTTTTCGGAGAAATTTTCCAGCGATTTTTTGAGGGAGGAAAGAAAAAGCCCCGCGTCCCGGCCGTCGATGACGCGATGGTCGAAGGCAACGGTGAATTCCGCCACATGACGGATTTGAATCTGATCGCCGACCACCCACGCCCTTTTTTCAATCACCCCCATGCCGAGCGTGGTGGACTGGGGCGGCAGGATGATTTGGACGCCATGCGTCGTCCCGTAATAGCCGTAGTTGTTGAAGGTAAAGGTCATCCCCGTCAGATCGGCCGGCATTAGTTTGTTTTCCCGCGCCTTTTTAATGAGCGCCTCAAGCTCGCGCGCCAGATCGAGATAACCTTTGTCCTGCGCATTGGGAATTACCGGGATGTACAGGCCACGCTCGGTATCCACAGCGACTCCCAGATTGATTTTCTTGTGGACAGCAAGGAGCTTTTTACCCCCTTCCTCGCGGACGCCGGCATTGACAACCGGATATTCCCGAATCGCTTTTTTAAGGGCAGGGAAAAGAAGCGGGAGCAACCCCAGGGGAATACCGTTCTTTTTTTCAAAGTCGGCCTTGACGCGGTTGCGGTATTCAACCACCGGCGTCATATCGATTGACGAAGTGGTATGCGCGTGAGGGATGTTCGCCTTTGACCGCATCATATTCTCCGCAATCCGCAGGCGAACCGGCGAAAAGGGGATGATTTCTTCTTCGGCCTCTTTGGCCGCGGCCGGTTTTTTTTGAGATTCCAGATATTGAAGAATGTTTTCCTTGGTGATCCGCCCGCCGGGGCCGGTCCCCTTGATGCGGTCGAGTTCGGCGAGATCGATGTTGTATTCCTGCAGGAGGTGGCGGACGAGAGGGGAGAGTTTTTGCGCTCCTGCCTCGCCTTTTTGCGCCTTGGCCGGCGCCGATTCCTTTTTTATTTTTTCGGCTCTTTCTACTTTGCCCGCCCCCCCGTCAACTTTTTTCCCGATCCCAAGCATGAAATAGGTCGCCGCCCTTGCGTCTTCCACCTCGAAAACGGCAATCGGATTGCCGACGGCAACGGTCGATCCGTCCGGCGCGACTATTTCGGAAAGTTTTCCCTCATAGGGGGACTCGTATTCAAAAAGAGCCTTTTCCGTTTCAAGCTCGACAATCGGTTGTTTTTCTTTGACGAAGTCTCCCGGCTTGACAATCCACTTCACGATATTCCCTTCGGTGATCGTCTCCCCCGGCTGGGGCATGGTGAGGATGATCTTTGTGGGCATGGGAATTAATACTGCATCAATTTCTCGGCGGCATCCACAACATCTTTAAGACTCGGCAGATAGTGATCTTCCAGCACCGGATTCGACGGCACCGGCGTATGTCCCGCGCCAATGCGGACAATGGGGGCGGCCAACTGGTCGAAACATTTCTCCCCAATCATCGAGGCGATTTCGGCGCCGAAACCGCCGATCTTCGGCGCCTCGTGCAAAATAATCGCCCGGTTTGTTTTCTTAAACGAGGCAAGCACCGTCTCTTTGTCGTACGGCATCAGGGTGCGCAGGTCGATAATTTCCAGACCGATCCCCTTTTTCTCCAACTGCTTGGCCGCGGTACAGGCCAGATACAGAGGACTTCCGTAAGTAATCAGTGTGATATCCTTTCCCTCGCGGCGGACAACCGCCTTCCCTAATTCCACCGTATACAACTCTTCAGGCACATCATCTTTTATTTCGCGATAGAGTTTTTTCTGTTCCAGATAAAGAACGGGATTGTTGTCGCGGATCGAGGCGACAAGAAGTCCCTTTGCGTCATGGGCCGTGGCCGGCACCACGACCTTCAGCCCCGGAACGTGCGCAAACCAGGCCTCCGGACACCGGGAATGAAAATGACCGATCCTCAAGCCTCCGCCGGCCGGGGCCCGGATGGTGATGGGCAATGGAGTGCCGATCCGGTAGTGATAGGGGGCGGCGATGTCCACAAGAGGGGAGAATCCCGTCGTCAAAAAATCGGCAAACTGGATCTCGGGGACGGGACGAAGGCCGTAGATCGCGGAACCGATCGCCTCGCCGATTATCGCCGTCTCGGAGAGCGGCGTATTCCGAACACGCATGGGGCCGAACTCGGCCAGCAAATCCCTGGTGATGCCGAAGACGCCGCCATAGGCGGCGACATCCTCGCCAAAGACATAGACGGAGTCGTCCCGCCGCATCTCCTGTTGGAGCGCTTCGCGGATTGCATCGGCATACCAGATTTCACGGGGCATAAACGTCCCTCAATTCACTTTCCACCTTCGGTCCCGGCAATTTTTTCACCCGCTCGGTCGCCTCCTCCACTTCTTTTTTCAACTCCGCCACAACCTTTTTAAAATAGGCATCATCGGCCATTTTTTTCTCTTTCAGATAATTTTCCATGTTTTGAATCGGGTCTCTCTTTTTCCAGAATTCCAGTTCTTCTTCCGGGACATATTTGGCCATGTCGTGCGTTCCATGGCCGGTCATTCGCATCGTTTTGCACTCGATAAGCGAGGGGCCCTCTCCCCGCCGGGCCCGGTCAATCGCCGGTTGGACCGTTTCAACAACCTCAACGACATTATTTCCATCACAGACCATCCCAGGCATGCCGTAGCCGCCTGCGCGGTCGGAGATATTCTCAATCACAAACTGCTCGGAAAGCGGCGTGGAAATGGCCCAGCGGTTGTTGTTGCAAATGAACACCACCGACAGCTTGAAAACCGCCGCATAATTCATCGCCTCGTGGACCACCCCTTGCGACGATGCGCCGTCGCCAAAGAAGGCCAGAACCACCGTCGGGTCTTTCCGGTACTTTGCCGCCCAGGCGATGCCGTTGGCCACCGGCGTCATCGCCCCCATGTGGGAAATAAAACCGAGGATGTGCTTGGACGTATCCCCCAAATGCACGTTGGCATCCCTCCCTTTTGTTGGCGAGGCGGCCTTGCTGAAATATTGCGCCAACAGTTCATCCGCCGTCATGCCCCGCACCAGAAGGGCTCCCAGGTCCCGATGCGACTGCGCCAGCCAGTCCCCTTTTTTAAGGGTGTAGGCCGCCCCCACCGACACCGCCTCCTGTCCGGTGGAGAGATAACCTTTGCCGATAACCAGCGGCTCCCTGGGGTTCTGGTTGGCGCAGATGTAATAGATCCAGTCCTCCAGCGTTCGGGTGAGACGGAGATAGCGATAAAGTTCCAGGAGTTGATTTTTGTTGAGAGCCATCTATTCGTGGATCGTGGATCGTTTTTTACCATCCACTATCCACTATCCACTATTCACTATCCACAAATCAATGAGGATACAAAACCACAATCGCCTTTCCCTTTTTGCCCCCCAGCGCCCGAAAGGCGTGCGGATACTTCGACTCAAAATAGAGCGAATCCCCTTCGCCTAATTTTACCCTTTCATCCTGCAGGCGAAATTCCAGATTCCCCTCCAAAACATAAATAAACTCTTCGCCATCGTGGGCCACCGGCGGCACCTCTTCATTTTTCGGCAAAAACTCCACCAGAAACGGCTCCATCTTTTTGGCGATTTTTTCCGGCGCCAGCGTGTGAAAGGTGTAGCTCAAGGGGTTTTTCCCCCTGGGATAAACACGCGGCGCCTTTTGCGCCTTTCCCTTTTTCACCAGACTGTACGATTTATCTTCTTCGCTGACATCAAAAAAATACCCCAGTTCCCTGCCGCAGGCATGGGCGACATTCAAAAGGGTGGCCACGGGGGGATAGATTTCGTTCTTTTCGATTTTTTCCAAAAGATTGTAATCGATCCCGACTTCAAGGCCGAATTCCCGAAGCGTCTTTCCCCGTGACTCCCGAAGGCGCCGGATCTTCCGTCCCAGGTTCAACTGTTGGATATCTGTGGACATGGTGTACAAATTGAATTCTAGAAGATTCCCGTTGATTGGCAAAGCTAAAACTTTTATGGTTAAAAACAAGCCGAGCATCTGGCTCTGCCAGTGCGAGGCGCGGGGTTTGGGGCCATTTGAGGCCCGAAATCCCATGACGCGAGTAGCATCAAACGGGCCGAAAGGGCCCCAAATACAAATGAAACCCCGCGCCCTCAAACCCGGCGACACCATCGGCATTGCCGCCTCTTCCAGCCCGTTTGAGGTGGAGGCCTTTCATAACGGGGTCAAAACGCTCGAATCGCTCGGTTTTAAGGTCTATTACCGCAAAGACATTTTCGACAAAAAACATTACCTGGCCGGCTCCGACGAACGGCGGGCGGCGGAACTTTTGGAGCTGGTCCAAAATCCGGACATCAAGGCTGTTTTCTTCGCACGCGGGGGGTATGGAATGGTGCGAATCCTTCCCTACTTGGATCGTGTCCGCTTCGAAAAAAATCCGAAGATCATCCTCGGTTACAGCGACATCACCTCTCTCCTGGTGCACCTTTATCAGAGGGATGGATGGGTCGGTTTTTACGGGCCGGTGGTGGCAAAGGATCTCACAAATAATCTGGACGAGCGGACAAAAAATGCCCTCTATCAGGCGGTCACACAGACAAAACCGCTCGGCCCCTTTATCTTCAAAGAGACCGAATCTTTAAACGATGGCGCCTGCGAAGGGCTTCTCACGGGGGGATGCCTCTCGCTGGTCGTGGCCTCGCTCGGTACGCCATATGAAATCGACACCGCAAACAAGATTCTTTTTTTGGAGGACACGAACGAAAAACCCTACTCCGTCGACCGGATGCTGACCCAGATTGTCCTGGCGGGCAAACTCAAAAAAGCGCGCGGCATTCTTTTCGGCAACTTTACGGCGATGGATGTTCTGCGCGATTTCAAAGGGCCGATCCTTTTTAATTTCCCCGCCGGGCACGGACCGGTGAAGATCACCCTGCCGCTCGGCATCAGGGCCCGGCTGACCGCGCATGAAAAGAAGCTGGAATTTTTGGAGGGGGCGTGCCGTGAGTAATTTGCATCCCGTTGATACCGCGATAGAGAAGGGAATCAAAGAGGGCGTCTTTCCCGGCGCCAGCCTGTTGGTCGGCAAAGAAAACAAAATTCTGTGGAACAAGGTTTACGGTTCGGCGCAGATTGACCCCAAAAAGCGGTCCGTGGAGCCCCCCACTCTCTTTGACATCGCCTCTCTCACCAAACCGATGGCCATCGCCACCTTATTTATGTTGGTCCTTCAGGAAAAAAAATGTTTCCTCGATGATCCGCTAAAGAAATATTTTCCGGAAACAACCCAACAAGGAATCACTCTTCAACACCTTCTCAATCACACCTCCGGCCTTCCCGCCTGGAGGCCTTACTATGAAGAAATGCTTGCCCTGGCCCCCGGCTGGGCCGCCGAGGACAAGGGAAAAAACTGGCTTGTTGAAGAAATTCTGGCGGAGCCACAGGAGGCGCCCGTCGGCAAAAAAACAGTTTACAGCGACTTGGGATACATCCTTCTTGGAGCTATCCTGGAAAAGATTTACGGAAAATCACTCGACCTCCTTTTCAGACAAAAAATCGCGGAGCCGTTGAATCTGAAAAAAACCTTCTTCAACCCTCTGGGGCATCACCGCAAGCCGGTGGACGGCAATCCGGATCATTTCGCCGCGACCGAAAAATGCCCCTGGCGCCAAAAAATCCTCTGTGGCGAGGTGATGGACGACCATGCCTGGCTGATGGGGGGCATTGCCGGACACGCGGGCCTCTTTTCAACGGCCGAAGAGGTCCAAAAATGGATCGCCGAATTACAAAAAGCCCGTCACAGCCGGAGCAAATTGATTTCAAGGGAAACTTTCAACCGATTTACCGTCATCCCCGACGGCCGCGATATGAATGTCCCCTATTTTACCTTCGGTTTCGATACACCATCTGCCCACGCATCCTGCGGTCAATATTTTTCACCGAACTCGATCGGCCATCTGGGTTACACCGGCTGTTCATTCTGGTGGGATATGGATAAGGATATTTATGCTATTCTGTTGACCAACCGCGTCCACCCGTCGCGGGAAAACGACAGAATCAGGGTCTTTCGTCCGAAAATACACAACACGATTATAGAATCATTGAATCTGACCTGAAAAAAAATGTCAAAAGTCTTTGACCGGCTTTTTGAAAAAAAAATCCGCTTTTTTGTCGTCCTTTTTTTCCTTTCCGTCTTTCTCCGCATTTCCTCCTTCTACTACACTTTTCTCGACATGGATGAATCACAGTTCGCCGGCTTTGCGCATGTGCTGATGGACGGCGGGCTTCCGTACAAGGACAGCCTTGACACCAAGCCGCCGCTTATCCACCTTTTTTACGCCGCCTGTTTCACCCTGTTTGGAAAATACAACATGATGGGGGTTCATTTTGCCGGCCTTCTGGTCGCACTGGGGGTAAGCCTCACCCTTTACCGCATCGCCAAAGAGAATGGAAACGAGAGAGAAGGTTATTTTGCCGCCCTTTTCTTCGCTGTTTTTTCCACAACCTATTTCCCCAAGTTCATCGCCACCGGCATCACGTCGGTGATAGTTTTGCCGCTTGCCCTTTCAATTTATTTCTGGCTTCGCGGGGACAGGGTTCTGGATCTCGCGGACGACTTCCTCGCCGGTTTTTTTGTGGGGCTTGCTTTTTTGTTGAAATATCAGGCGGGCATCCAGCTGGTCGTCATCTTTTCATTTCTCCTTTTTTCCCTGCGGTTCAAAAAGGAGGAACCATCAACTTTTCTTATTCGTTCTCTGGTTTTTTTGGGAGGCTTTGTGGTTCCGTTGGGAATGACGTTCGGAATTCTCTGGGCCATCGGCGTTTGGCCCGATTTTGTCCGGTGGAGCCTTTTGGGGAGTCTTAAATATATTCAGGCGGGGCAAGAGACAATCCCTGTTTTTAAAAATCTGATTCTGGGG
>JACPFC010000076.1:0-4086 GCA_016183175.1 Deltaproteobacteria bacterium | reverse complement strand
CGTCGCCGCGATTTTTACCGATCTCCCTGTCATCTCCTGATCCTTTTGTGGTTTGTTCTGTCGCTTGTCCCGGTTGCCATGGGAGGCCGCTTTTACGGCCGTTACTTCATCCAGATTTTGCCGCCGCTTTGTCTTTTGGCCGCGCAGACCGCCTCGCGTCTTCCGGATAAAAAATCCCTGCAACGTGCCGGTATTTTTATCCTGATTCCAGCCCTTTTTTTCTGGTTGTTGCGGGTCGATCAAAAAAACATTTATAACCTTTTTCCGGACGACCAGCTTTTTGAACAGCAGGCCATCGGCGAGTGGCTTCGAAGGAATACAAAACCGGATGAAACTCTTTTTGTATGGGGTTTTGCGACCGCCATTTATTTTCACGCTGAACGAAAACCGGCCTCCCGTTTTTTGTGGACCGATCTTCTCACCGGCAAAGTCCCCGGCTCCCAAAAATCCGACGATCCGGCCTTTGACGCGCAAAAATTCGCCGCGCCGGAGGCTTGGGAGGCGCTGTGGGAGGATTTCAAAAATCATCCCCCGGCCTATTTTGTCGATACTTCCCCGGCCGACATCCACAACTACAAAAAATATCCGGTGAAACACTATCCTCCTCTTTATCGTTATCTGCGGGAAAATTATCGCTTCTGGAAAAATATGAACGGATGTTTGATCTATAAACGAAAAATGGCGGTTGCATTGGCGTCGAAAATTTCCTAAAGACACCCGAATTCAACCCATACAGGAGGCAATCATCATGACAAAACTTTCGGCAAATAAACGGGCCCATCTGGAAAAACTGGCCAACAAAAAAGGGATTATCGCCGCGGCGGCCATGGATCAGCGGGGGTCCCTTCAGAAGGCCATCGCCAAGGAAAAAGGGCTTGAACCCTCTCAAATAACCCCGCAAATGATGGCCGAGTTTAAGACGGCGGTCTCGAAGGTCTTAACCCCCCATGCCAGCGCCATTTTGCTTGACCCCGAATTTGGTCTGGAGGCGGCGCATGCCCGCGCCAAAAACGCCGGTCTTCTCCTGGCCTACGAATCGACCGGCTACGAGCAAAACACGCCGGGACGCGTTCCGCGGCTGATTCCCAACTGGACCGTCTCCAAATCGATTGAAGCGGGGGCCAATGCCGTTAAAATTCTTCTCTATTACAGCCCGCTCGAAAAACCGGGGATCAACGAAGTCAAGCATGCCTGGGTGGAGCGGATCGGTGCGGAATGCGCTTTGCATGACATCCCCTATTTTCTCGAATTTGTCGGTTATCCAACCGGCAATGAAGACGAAAAGGGGATTGAATTCGCCGGGCTGAAGCCGGAAGTTGTGAAGAAGAGCATGGAAGAATTTTCCAAAGACCGTTACCGGGTCGATGTGTTGAAGGTGGAAGTTCCGGTGAACATGAAATTCGTGAAGGGGGCCAAGGCCTGCAAAGGGGAATCGGCTTACGATAAGGAACAAGCCAAAGATTTGTTTCGAAAAACCGCCGCCGTAACAAAGAAGCCATTTATCTATCTTTCCGCCGGCGTTTCCGACGATGAATTCCGCGAGAGTTTGGAGTTGGCGATTGAATCAGGGGTTAATTTCAACGGCGTCCTCTGCGGCCGAGCCACCTGGAAGGAAGGGATTCCGGTCTACGCCAAATCGGGCGTCAAAGCCCTGGAGGACTGGCTCTCCGACAGGGGCATCCAGAACATCCAGGCCTTGAACAAGGTACTCGAAAAAGGGGCAAAACCGTGGATGGAGAAAGTTCGTTAGTGAGCGAGGATCGGGTGCAAGGCCAAGCTTGGCTTGGCCGCGCAGCAAAGTCGCAGACTTTGCGGAGTAAGATGTCTCCGTCCGAGCGAACGGGGGGCACGGGGGCGCCAGCGGCAAAGCCCCCGATTTAGATCAACCGGAATTTTTTAAGACGATGGACCAGGGTCGACCGCGGCAGTTCCAACTTGCGGGCAACAAGACTGATGTTCCCCCGACATTCTTTGAAAATCTTTGCCAATTCCTGCGCCTCCCCCTGCTGAATACCGCTTCTCAAATCGGCTGGAGGCCGTTCCTCCAGTTGTTTGAGCATCGCCGTGATAGCCACCAGATCCTGCGACAAATCGGGGGCGTCGATCGTTTCGCCGTCGGCCAGCACAACCGCCCGTTCGATGACGTTCGAGAGCTCCCTTACATTTCCGGGCCAGTCATACTCGCTTAGCGCCTTTAGCGCCTCCCCCGTGAGTGTCACTTTCTTACCGAGGTCACAGGCGTACTTTTCAGCAAAATGGCGGGCAAGGGAAGGAATATCGCCTGTCCTTTCGCGAAGAGCGGGAACCGTCAGCGGGATGACATTGATGCGAAAAAAAAGATCTTCGCGGAATTTCTTTTCCTGAATGAGTTTTTCCAGATTTTGATGCGTGGCGGCAATCAGACGAATGTCTGTTTTTATTGTCTGAGTCCCCCCGACCCGTTCAAATTCTTTTTCCTGAAGAACACGCAGGATTTTCACCTGAACCGGCTCCGGCAAGTCGCCGACCTCGTCCAAAAACAGCGTTCCCCCATCGGCCAGTTCGAACCGCCCGACTTTTTGACCGGTAGCACCCGTAAATGCCCCCTTTTCGTGGCCAAACAGTTCGCTTTCCAAAAGACCGGGGGAGAGCGCGGCACAGTTTACCTTCACGAATGGTCCCCCCTTCCTTGGACTGTTAAAGTGGATGGCACGCGCGATCAGTTCTTTGCCGGTTCCCGACTCGCCACGGATGAGTATTGTCGAATTTGTCGGCGCAATCTTTTTGATTTGAGCCACAATGCCGGTTAATCCGCCATCGGCGCCGATGATTTCTTCGAAATTGAACGATTCCTTGACCTCCTCTTCGAGGAGTCTGTTTTTCGCCTCGGCCACCTTGAGCTGTTTGATCTTTTCGATTCGTTCCGTGTAAAGGCCGATGGCCTTGTCGATCACTTTTTTAAGCGCCTCCTTATCCCACGGTTTGACGACATAGTCATACACATGCCCGGTTTGGATCGCTTTAAGGAGTGCTTCGTTGTCGGTAAAGGCGGTCAGCATGATTCGTGTCGGGTAAGGGTTCACTTTTTGGGCTTCCTGAAAAAATTCGACTCCGGTCATTTTGGGCATCCGTTGATCGGAAACGATGACGGAAATATCGGGAATTTTCTTGAGCTTCTCGAGCCCTTCGACTCCTGAAAGAGCGGTTTCCACCTGATAGTCAAAACGGAAGACCCGATTGAAGGTATCGAGGTTCGCCTGGTCGTCGTCGATGTAGAGAACAATCGGTTTCATGTTGAATTTGTAGGGGCGCGATAAATCGCGCCCCTACGATGCCGGAAATGTTACATCAAATTCAGATCCTCTCCCCGATTCAGATTTCACATCAATCGTCCCGCCGAATTTTTTTAAAATCTGCTGAACAATACTCAAACCAAGCCCCGTTCCTTCTCCCTGTTCCTTTGTCGTGAAAAAAGGATCAAAGATGCGTTTCAAGTCGGCAGAGGCAATGCCGCAACCGGTATCCTTAACCGAGATAACAATCTTACCCCTTTCCCTCTTTCCTGTAACCCAAATTTCTCCCTCTCCTTTTATCGCCTGAATCGCGTTTGTCAGAAGATTCATCCAGACTTGCGAGAGTTGGCCGGGATTGGCATGAACGGTCAAGTCCGAAGGACATACGACATGGATTTTTATCCGGTCTGACCAGGTATGTTTGAGAATATTGAGCGTGCCTTGGATCCCTTCCAGAACCGACACTTCTTGAATCACCTCATCTTGAGAATGACCAAACCGTCGAAGATCCGATACAATCTGTTTCGTCCTCTGCGCCCCCTCTTCGATGTTATTAGTCAAAGCCTCCAGATCAGTCAAAACATCAGACGCCGTCATTTCATTGCGATATTTTGGGGCGTCAGACTTGAGAGCATTTCTTAAATAACCGAGATAATCCTTAAGCGGTCCCAGATTGGAATAAATAAACGTCGTCGGGTTGTTGATCTCATGCGCCACACCGGCAAGCAGTTGACCGAGCGAGGCCATTTTTTCGCTCTGGACCAGTTCCATTTGCGTCCGCTTAAGCTTTCCCAACGTCATCCCAAACAGCCCG
>JACPFC010000075.1 GCA_016183175.1 Deltaproteobacteria bacterium | reverse complement strand
TCCCCCTTCGAACGGTGCCGGACGCTCAACTTTCCGTCCGCCGCCTCGCGGGCGCCGATAACCGCCATGTAAGGGACCTTTTTAAGCTGATTCTCACGAATCTTCAACCCCAGTTTTTCGTTCCGGTCGTCCGTTTCCGTCCGGATTCCCTCCTCCAAAAGGCGGTTTTTCACCTGAAGGGCATAGTCATTCTGCAAATCGGTAATCGGAATGACCACCGCCTGGACGGGGGCCAGCCACAGCGGAAAGGCGCCGCCGCAATGTTCGAGAAGGATCGCGTAAAAGCGTTCGATGGAACCGAGGATGGCCCGGTGAAGCATGACCGGCCTTAAAGCCCTTCCGTCGGGACCGACATATTCCAGATCGAACCGTTCGGGCATTGAATAGTCCACCTGAAGCGTCCCCAGCTGCCAGGCCCGTCCCAGCGCATCCTTCACCTGAAATTCAATCTTCGGCCCGTAAAAGGCTCCTTCGCCGGGATTGATTTTATAGGGGAGCCCCTCTTCCTCCATTGCCTTTTTCAATGTCCCCTCGGCCTGCTCCCAAACCTCCGGCGATCCGATGGCGTGATCGGGCCGGGTGGCGATGGCAAGCAGAACCTCCGTAAAACCAAAATCGCGATAAATTTTTTGGATCAACTTCAAAAACGACCGGATCTCGCCCCCCATCTGATCGGGGGTGCAATAAATGTGGGCGTCGTCCTGAGAAAAGGTGCGAATGCGCGTCAAGCCGTGAGTCACGCCGCTCCGTTCATAACGATGAAGACGGCCGAAGTCGGCGAACCGCACCGGCAGTTCGCGGTATGACCATTTTTTTTCACCGAACATCAGGCAATGGCCGGGGCAGTTCATCGGCTTGACCGCCATCTCGCGGTTTTCAATTTCGGTAAAGAACATGTTTTCCTTGAAATGCTCCAGATGGCCGGAACGCTCCCAGAGGGTAAGGTCAAAAATCTCCGGCGTGATCACCTCCCGATACCCCTCCGTTCGATAATGGTCGCGGACAGTGTCGATTAACATCCGGTAAACAAGCGCCCCCTTGGGGTGAAAAAAGGGGGAGGCGGGCGCCTCGGGATGAAACGAAAAAAGATCGAGCTCCCTTCCCAGCTTCCGGTGGTCGCGCCGGGCGGCCTCTTCGAGGCGGGCCAGATGGGTCTTCAGCTCTTTTTCGTTTTCAAAGGCGGTGCCGTAGATGCGCTGAAGCATCTCCCGTTTTTCGTCGCCGCGCCAGTAGGCCCCGGCGACACTCAACAGGTGAAAGGACTTGATGTCGCCCGTTTTGGCGACATGAGGCCCCTTGCACAGATCGACAAAATCGCCGTGCTGATAGAGGGAAATCGGCTCCCCCTCGCCCAACCCCTCGATGATTTCCACCTTGTATTTTTCTTCCCGTTTTTTGAAAAATTCAATCGCCTCTTTTTTGGAAATTTCTTTCCGGACAAAGGGGAGATTCTGCGCAATGATTTCTTTCATTTTTTCCCCGATCTTCCGCAGATCTTCGGGGCTAAAGGGGGCCTTGATGTCGAAATCGTAATAAAAGCCGTCGTCGATACAGGGGCCGATGGCCACTTTTGTCCCCGAAAAAATGGAGGTCACCGCGTCGGCCATCACATGCGCGCACGAGTGCCTCATGCGTTCGAGTGGATCAGATTCATGACCGGGTCTACAAACCATGTAGGCGCGAGCGGGATTGAACCGCTGACCCCTTGCGTGTCGAGCAAGTGCTCTACCACTGAGCTACGCGCCTATTAAGAAACTTCCGTGATCCTTCAATCTCCGCCCCCACGGCCCTTCATCCTCGCTAATCGCTCGGCGGGCCATGGGTCCCCACCACTGAGCTACGCGCCTGAAACACCCCCTCTACATTGTCTTTACCTTCCGCATCAACCCCAAAAATTTGAGCAGTCCCGAGAGACGCGAGATTCCTTTTCCAAAAAGGGTCTGCGCCAGAACCTTGAACATCTCCCGTTTTTCGGAAGAATAAGGATACCACCAGAAACTCTTTAAGGCCTTCCTGTTGGTGTACACATGCCGCACCTGGACCATTTCCAATAAACCGGGGACTCCGTGCGTCCGGCCGATCCCGCTCTCCTTCGGCCCTCCCCACGGAGTCTGCGGAACGGCAAAGCTGAAAACACTCTCATTCACATTCACCGTCCCGGCGACAAGACGCGAGGCCACCCCTCGTGCTGTTTTGAGATTTTTTCCCCAGACATAGGCGTTCAATCCATACGGCGAGTCGTTGGCCAGTTTGACCGCCTGATCAAGTGTCGAATAAGTCATGATGGGAAGGACCGGTCCAAAGGTTTCTTCCATCACCACCGGAAAGGTGTGATCCACATCGCTTAAAACGGTGGGCTTGTAGAACCGCCCCGGAAACTCCCGATTTCGCTCGCCCCCCGTCAATACCCTGGCCCCCCGCTTTTTGGCATCCTCCACCTGCTTTTCCACTTTTTCAATCTGCATCTCGGCGGTCATCGAACCAATGTCCACTTCGCCCGATTCTCCCGGCCCCTGGCGGAGTTTTTTTGTCTTTTCCACCACCATTTGGGTGAACCGGTCGGCGATTGACTCATGCACATAGACCCGCTCGATGCTCGCGCAGACCTGACCGCTGTTGCAAAAGGCCCCCCAGACCGTTGCCGAACTGGCGAGGTCCAAATCGGCGTCGGGGAGGACGATCATCGGATCTTTTCCCCCCAGCTCAAGCGTTACCGGTGTCAGCCTCTTGGCGGCCGACTCCATGATCCTTTTGCCGGTAGCCACCGAGCCGGTAAAAACGATTTTGTTCACATCCGATTCGACAAGGGCAGACCCGGTCGCCCCATCGCCGGTGACGATTTCAACCACCGTCCCCGGAACCCCTGCCTCCTTGATGAGTTCGCCGATCTTC
>JACPFC010000074.1 GCA_016183175.1 Deltaproteobacteria bacterium | reverse complement strand
GGGCGTCGCCAAAAGGCGCTGGAAGGTTTGGCCAAACTTTTGGGGCGCGAGGCGCATTTGGCGGAAAGGGAACTCAAGGAGGCCGAGGTGCATGCGGAGGCGGCGTTGGCCGAATTGCAGGAGGTGACCGGAATACTTCCTGTAGCCGGATCGGAAACGGAAGAAAAGGAGGGGCAACTCTCTCTGGCGGGAATGGAAGACAGGGAAGAACCGAGAAAAAAAGCGGCAAAGACCAGGAAAAAAAAGAAAAAAATAATGTAGGGGTGCGATTTATCGCGCCCGAAATTGCGGGCGCCATGAATGGCGCCCCTACTGATTGAAACAAATGTCCAAACGAATCGACATCAAAGAAATTTCCATCGACATGTGCGAACGCCTGCTCCGCGATTTGGAAAAGGCCAGGCGCCCCATGCTTGAGGCCACCAAGTGCACGCTCGACAACGCGGAGTACAATCCGAAGGTCGGCTACCTCACTCCCGGCAATAAAAAGGTCATCACCGAATTGAACGTCAGTTCCGTCCAAAAAATGTCGCGGGCGATTTTTATTCTGGAACTTCTCCTTCGCAATCTCGAAGTGGGCGCCACGAATACCAAGCGTGAAATCTACTATATCTCGAAGGGCGAGGTGAAACACAACCCGGCGCTCAAACCGCTCGATTTTACCGATCAGAATGAATCCGACGAGATCATCGATTTCATCTGCGAAATGCTGGAATGTTACCGCGAAGATGTGAACTGCTTTGCCAACGACCGCGGCGGCCAGACCTACAGCCAGCAGTTGGTGGTGGTTGAAACAATGCCGGACGGATCAAAAGCGACCATCGATCTTTCCAAACTGGGCACCGCCCCCTTTCAACCCAAAAACCGGCCGCAGGATTTAAAGCTTAAAGCGCGAAAGAAAATCGATTTTTGCCTGATTGTCGAATCGGAAGGCACGGCGAATACTCTGGTTAACAGCGGGTTTACTCGACGTCACTCTTGTATTCTCCTGGGCGCGCAAGGGGTTCCTTCAAATGCCGTCCGGGGATGGACCAAACTGATTCAGGACCAGCTGGATGTTCCCTGTTATTTCTTCGGTGATCTCGACGCCTACACGATGCAGAATATTTTCCGGACGCTCAAGGCCGGTTCAGCCGGAAGCCTTATCCGCAATTCCGATTTTTCGGCGCCCGAAGTCCGGTTTCTGGGGGTTTTGCCGGAAGATATCAAAAAATACGACCTGCCTGATTATGCCGTGAAAGAAAACGATGTCTCGGAAAGCCGGGCGCTCAAAAAAGCGCGCGATGCGCTGGATAACGACCCTTTTTTCAAGGACAAGAAGAACAAGGGGGTCTCCGACATCCTGAACTGGCTGTTGAAAAACAAACGACGTTGCGAACAGCAGGCCTATTTTTCAGTCAATCCGCGCGACCCCCTCATGCCCGAGAAGATCGTCATCGATAAAATCAGGCAGAAGAACTATGTCTGAATGAGGTTCAAAACTTTTCAATCGCCCTGATTCTCTCAAGGGTTGTCGGATGGGAATAATGGCAAAAACTGTAGAGGGGGTGGGGGTTCAGGTTTGAAAGGTTTTCCTTCGAAAGTTTAAGGAGGGCCTGCGTCATTCCCTGGTTGTCTTTTGTCGTTTCCACCGAAAAACGGTCGGCCTCGTATTCATGACCCCGCGAAAGGGTGTTCCAGAGCGGCGTCATCCAGAAGGTGAAAGTGTCGGCAAACAGTCCGAACAGGACAAGCGCCTTGTAAGGGGCCGGCTCTCCCGCTCCAAAGGCCGCAAAGAAGGGATCCCAGTCGACTATCCGCCCCAGAAGGGCAAACCCGGCCAGGGCGTAAAAGAAAGAATAGACAAGATATTTATGGACATGTTTTTTGATGTTGTGCCCCATTTCGTGGGCCAAAACCGAGAGGATTTCCCGGTGGGACATCTGATGGGTCAGCGTATCGAAGAGGACGATCCGTCGCCATCTCCCCATCCCCGCGAAGTAGGCGTTCGAATGGCTGGAGCGCTTCGAGCCGTCGATGGTGAAAATTCCCGAAAGCCTGAAGCGGATCTTTTGCGCCAGCGAAAGGATCGATTCCTTCAATTCCCCGTCGCCCAGCGGCGTGAATTTGTTGAAGACCGGCGCCAGCAAAACGGGGTAAACCGCGGCCACAAAAAACTGAAAGCCGAAGACCGCGCAAAAGGCCCAAAGCCACCAAAAGGGGCCTGCGACGGCACAGAGCCAGAACACGAGCGTGAGAATGGGGATTCCAAAAAGGGCGCCGAGTAAAAGACCCTTGATCTGGTCGAAGGCAAATGTTTTGGCCGTCATTTTGTTGAAGCCGTATTTCGCCTCGAGGACAAAGTTGGAATAGAGGGAACCCGGCATCTTCAAAATCATCACGATCAGACCGGCGGCGGCGCAATAGACAACCGAATGGGTGAGCGTTGGGGAGGGAATCCACTGCGTAACCCCAAGATCGAGCTTTTCGAAAAATCCGGAAAGGATCGCCCCCCAGACAACGGGGATGGCTGTAAGCGAGACGACAAGCTCAAAGCGGGCTTTTTCGATGGTGTAGTCGATGCTTTTTGAGTGGGATTCGGAGTCGATTTTATCCCGGAAGAAATCGGGAATCCGGTCGCGATGCTTGCGGGTGTGGGCGATGTTCAAGAGGACAAGGCCCCCTTCCCACAATTCGTGGAGAATAAAGGTGGCGAGAAAGAGCCAGAAAAACCAGTGGGAAGTCATCGCGGACCAAAGTGTACCATGCGGAGCGTTTTTTGGGGAACGGAAAATTCGGTCCTTTGCAAGCCTTCAGTTTCAGGGGGAGGCATTATTCCTTTTTATACCGCCCGATCCAGCGCCTCCAGGGCGTCCGGATTTTCCACGGAGGAGAGGTCCCCCAGCGGCTGACCGAGATATTTTTTCTTGATGGTTCCCCGGACGATCTTGGCGGAACGGGTTTTGGGGAGGGCATTGACGAACTTGATCTCGTCCGGCGTGAGCGTTTTTCCCAACTTGACGCCGACTTTTGTCTTTAGTTCTTTTCTTAATTCGTCCGACGGATTGAGCCCCGGTTTTAAAACGGCAAAACAGACAATCGCCTCCCCTTTTATTTCGTGGGGAACACCGATGGCCGCGCATTCGGCAACGGCCGGATGATCCATCAATGCCGATTCGATCTCCGCCGGTCCCGTCCGGTGTCCGGAAACCTTGATCACGTCATCCGCGCGGCCGCGCAAAAACCAGAAACCGTCTTCATCCACATAGGCCCAGTCGCCGTGGTTCCAGATATTCGGCCATTTGGAAAAATAGGTGTCGAGGTAGCGCTGGGGGTCGTTCAAAAAACCCTTGGTCATCGACGGCGCCGGTTTTTTGCAGACCAGATAACCCACCTCGCCGCGGACCGGTTTTCCCTCTTCGTTAAAGACATCCACGTCCATGCCGAGCCCCGGTCCGCGAAGCGTGCATGGTTTTAGCTCACAGATCGGCAGGGGAGAGAGGTGGCACCCGACTATTTCGGTTCCTCCGGAGATGTTTATAATGGGGCAACGTCCCCCGCCGATCTTTTCAAAAAACCAGAGGTACGATTCGGGGTCCCACGGTTCACCCGTCGATCCAAGAATGCGGAGAGAGGATAGGTCGCGATTTGACACATAGGACATATCTTCTTTTTTTAAGAGCCGAATCGCCGTGGGGGATATTCCCAAAATGGTGATCTTGTGCCGTTCAACCATGTCCCAAAGGCGGTCGGGTTTTGGGTAATTGGGGGCCCCTTCAAAAACAACGAAGGTGGCTCCGGCAAACGTCGCCCCGATTATTTCCCACGGCCCCATCATCCACCCGATGTCGGTGACCCAGAAAAAAACGTCGTCCCGTTTGCAGTCCATGTAGTAAGTCACCTCTTTGGCTATTTGGGCCAGCGCCCCCGCATGCGTGTGAACGCACCCCTTGGGCTTTCCGGTGGTGCCGGAGGTGTAGATGATGATCGCGCGGTCTTCGGCGTCCAGAATTTCAGTCGCTGGTCGCTGGTCGCTGGTCGCTGGTCTATTCATCAATTCATCAAACCAGACGTCCCGTCCCTTGGTCCACGGAACCTCTTCAAAAAGCCGCCTGGCGACGACGACATGCTTGACGGAAGGGACGCTTTTTAGCGCCTCGTCGGCCAGTTTTTTGATTTCGATTTTTTTGCCGCGGCGCAAACCCCCGTCGGCGGTAATCAGAACTTTGGCTTTTGCATCGTCCAGACGGATGGCGGTCGGTTCCGGCCCAAAGCCCGAAAAGATCGGGATAAGAACAGCGCCGATTTTTAAAATGGCAAAGAAGGCGACGATCATCTCGGGGATCATCGGCATGTAGATGCCGACGCAATCCCCTTTGCCCACACCGAAAGACTTCAACCCCGCCGCAAAACGATTCACCTGATCGGCCAATTCGACATACGTCATCTTTTTAACCGCACCGCAGTCCCCCTCCCAGATAAACGCGGTTTTGTTTTTGACATCGGTTTTCTGGTGCCGGTCAAGGCAGTTGGCCACAATGTTCAACTTTCCGCCGATAAACCATTTGGCCAAAGGAAGCCCCCCTTCCACCACTTTGGAATAGGGCTTGACCCATTCGACACCCAAATCCTTGAGCGCCGCGTCCCAAAACCATTCGATATTGTCGGCGCATCGGCGGATCAGCGTGTCGTAGTCCGAAATGCCGTGCTTCTTCATGAAACGGGCGATATTCGATTTGGTGAGATGCTCTTCGGATGGCCTCCAGATGACTTCAGACATCATCTGATTTTGTAGCGGTATTTTTTCCAGGGGGCAAGAAGATACGATATTTCATGGTCTTTTTGATAATTTTCTCAAAGTGAGAAAATAGCAATTTATCAATTTGATAAATTTTGGGGGGGTTTCCCCCTTGGTCCTTGTCCAGACCTTGGAGGCTTTTTTAAATTAATAAATAAATTCAAATAGTTATTAATAAATCAGGGAGGTCAATTATTTGGCACAGTCTTTGCACACCCAAGGGGCGTATGGTCCATCGGATTCGAAATTTCCTGTTCTCCGTCAGCCTGCTGTGGGCCGTTCCCTTCTTTTTTATTCTGAATGCCTGCGGCGACGGCGCCGGTTTTTCCACCGAAGAAATTCTGGGCGAATCGGGGGGGGAAATTTTTTACTCCGATCCATTAACCGATGAAAGCGAGGGGTCAGGCGATGCCGACGATGACGGAACCCGTTCATTCGATAGCGATGATTTTGAATCAGGCTCGTCGGGCGATGTCACCTTCAATGATGGCGCAACCGTCGGCGGTGGCGAAACATCCTATACGGCTCCCACCGACGATCCCGTGGATATTCCGGTCAACATCGCCAAGTGTGAAGCGGGCGATGATGATGACGAAGGAGATGAAGAGGATGACAGCGGCTCCGTTTATCGCATGATGAGAAAAGCGGCCAAAAGACGGCCCCCGGCCGGTTTGGTCGGAAAGGGGGGCATCACCCTGAAGGGGAGCGCCGGCACCTTTTCCAATCAGGACGGCGCGCTTTCACTGGCTGTCCTCAATCTTTCAACCGGAAAGTCGGTGACGGCGGAAATTGCGGAAGACGGTTCTTTTGACGCCGTATCTATCGAGATGGAATCGGTTGCCGATGCGATTCTTGTCGGCGCCTTCGACGGCGACGCCCTGGTCAAATCGTTTGTTTTTACCCCGCGTTTTGCCGACGATGAAGACGAACCCGAAACCTGCGCCGTGCCCGATGAAGAAGAATCGTGGGAAATAGCCAAAGAGTTTGCCGTTTTTCCTTCCCGCCGGTGACTGTAACTCCCCCCATTCCCCTCTTAATCTAAGAGGGGGAGAGAGGGGGGGTTAACGATTTTTTTTCCCGCCTCTTTCAGCGCATTTTTCTTCACCCGTTTTCCGTGGACCTTTGCTTTGAGGCTCTCCATCATTTTAAGGGTCACCTCGTTGCGCAGTTGACGCAAGCGCTCCTCGCCCGCTCCCTCGGCGACCAGCCGGGCCAGTTCGGCGAGATACCGGTTCCACTCGGCGAGCGGGGAGGCATAGATCCGGTCGAGAATTTGATAAATAAAAGGATGTTCCAGGGCCAGCGCGTCGAAACATCGCTGGACGGCGTTCACACGGTCCGGGGGGTAACGCAACTGACCCTGAAGATCGAGAAGAAAGCAGTGCCGCAGGTGTTCGTTGATTTCCAGACAGCCGGAGAGCCGCCGGTCGATTTCGTGATGAATCCAGTTGACCAGTTCCAGATATTTTTTTTCCCCCGGCGTAGCCGGCTCCGGCCCTTCGGGCTTGCGGCATCCCGCAACCAAAGTTGGGGAAAGGGTGAGGGGCTCGCCGATGACATATTTGATTTCGGTTTCGGTCTGAATCAAAAGCGACTGCTTGGCTAGGGCGGTTGCAGTCCCGGAAATTCCCACAAAGACGAGATGCAGATCCTCGCTTGTCGTCCGCCGGGCCAGCCCCTTGGGGGCCAGTTCAATCAATGAATCCACGGCGAGCCAGGCCGTTCCCTTTCTTAAATGGGCCAGGTCGGAGGCGATATCTTTCGGCGAGACGGTGGTGTAATAACCGGCGTCGCGCCGCTTTCCGGAGCGGTCGACATTCCCTTCCGCGCGCGTCCCCTGCGGAAAAATCGCGATGTCGATCTCCTTTTGCGCCAGAAATTCAGCCGCCTGTTTAAGATTCTGGATCCCTTTGCCTCCCCTTTTGCGCTCGATAAAAACCATATCGACCGCCTCAATCAGTTTTCCCACCCCCAGAATTTCGTAGACAAAAAAATTGTCCACGAAATGATCCTTCGCGGTGATAAACCGGGTGCGAATCCCGCGCTCCAGGGCGGGTCGCCCTCCCAATTTGATGCCGCTCAAGGCAAAAAAGGTGAGGGCAAAATCGAGCTGGCTTTTGTGGTTTAAGACCAGAAGGATTTTTCCATCCAGATTTTGAAGTTTTTCGGCGCCCGTAACCGTGAGGGAGGCGCGGAAAAGCTGTAATGTCCTTTTGCCCCACATTTGGGCCATCAGGTCGAACACCTCGCGGGCGTACTCCTTTCCCACATATTTGAGGGACTTGAGGCAGGCGTGGGCGAGATGAGCCGTGTCCCACACCACCGGGATAAAAAGCCGGCGTGTCTGTTCCGGCCGGACATCCTTTCTGAACGAGACCTCCCGCGGTTCGACCCGCAGAGCCTGAAGCGGATCGGGGAAGGGGAGGTCGAAGGGGCCGAGCCGTTGAGCATAGGTTTTGAAAAAGACCGACGGGTGCATTTGGGGGTTGGCCCTTAAAAACTCCGACATGTTCAGGGCGGTGCGGGCCTCTTTCTGGATGGAATAGAAGGTCAACAGGACAAAAAGAAAAGGGAAACCTTTTGTCGCCGGGTTTAGGGAATGGCCTCCGATTGCCGCCGAAAGGAGAAACCAGGCCGAGAGGATAAAATAGGCGAACCCGAACGTGTAATTTCGGGGGGCGCGGACGTAATATTCCATCATCCCCACGGCGCTGTTCGCCGCGCCGATGATCGCCCTTCCCAATTTTTTCCCTTTGGCCGATTGAAGCGCCGGAAAGCGCTTAAGGACAAAAAGACGAAAGGGATAGACGGCCAGCAGTTGAAAAATCCTGAAGACAATCCTCAAAAAACGGACCAGAAGATGAAGAAGCGGCGGCAGGTAGAAGACGAGCGAGAAATAGTAGAGGGTGCGCATCGGGGTCGAGGTTAGCGAAAATCGCCTGCGTGGTCAATTCCTCCTCTCAAAAACATCTTGAGCCCCCGTCCTGTACCGTGATACACTGTAATACAGGGAGATGACCATAAATTTCACGAAGCATGCCGTCATCAGAATGCAGGAACGCGGCATTTCGGAAGATGAGGTTTACGAAGTCTTTGAAAATCCGGCGCTTGTTTTGAAAAGGGGGGAAACGATTGTTATCGGGAGGACGATGAAGCGTCGGTATTTGTCTCTGGTTATGGATATCCGGGGGGGAAGGCTTTTGACACTTTGGCCCGCAAGCCGGGCCCAGAGAAGATTGTACCGGGAAAAAATGGAGAAAGGAGGCGTTTGATGAAAAAGAAGATTCCATCATTTCGTTCGAAGGAAGAGGCGGCGCTTTTCTGGGAAAACCACGAGGTACTGGATTATATCGAGCCGGATGAATTCAAGATTTCAAAACCGGGGGAAGAAAGGCGGTATTCTTTCAGGAACCCCCGCAAAAAAACAGCCAAACGCCTCGTTTCACTGCGCATCGACGCGCAACTGCTTGGGAAGGCAAAACGGATGGCCGAGCGCAAACAGGCGGGTTATCAGTCCATCTTGCGCGGCTGGCTTGAAAAAGGGGCGGCCTAAACGAAAAAATGGGGTTTGGTTTCCGTTATACATATTTAATTGACGGTGATGGGAGGGCCCCCTACAATGCCGGGGCATGAAGAGGCAAAAAGGCCGGGTGGTTTGTCTTGTCGTTTTTTGCCTCCTTTTTTCCTCCTGCAACCCCATCGCCGCCGTCAAAGAATATTTTTTTGGTGAACAGAAAAGGGAGGCGGTTTCCGAAAAGAAGAAAAAAACTTCGCTGGTAAAAAAAGAGGCGCCCGAAAATTCCTCCGTCGAAGAGAAACCGAAACCGGCAGGGCCGGCTGAGCCGGTTCAACCGGTGCCGACGGCAGGGCCGGCTGAGCCGGTTCAACCGGTGCCGACGGAAAATCTCCCTCCGTCGCCGCCTCCTCCTCCTCCCCCTTCGCCTCCCCCCGTTGCAAAAGACAAGGGCGCAGGCATTGTTCCCCTGGAACATTTTGGAGGGAGCCCCGGCGCCCTTTATTTCGATGGACAGATGCTTTATGCCGGTTTCGGCCGGAGACTCGTTTTTTTCGATCCGGCGTTAAACGAATTTTCCTCTTTGAGCCTTGAGGCAGACGTTGAAAAAGCAACTCCCATGAAGGTCGCAGGGGGGAGCCTGGTTTATACAGCTGAGAGGGGGAACATTTTTGAAATCCTCTCGTCTCCGATCGCCAGCCGGGCTCCGGCCGCCGGTCAACCTCCACAAATTCTCAAGACCTTCGAAGTGGGAGGAAATTTCGATATCGAGCCGACCCTCAATCAACTGTTTGTTTACCTGCCGGATAAAATTCAGATTCTTGACTTAAACGATTTGAACAAGGTGCAGGTTATCGCCGAGGTGCCCCTTGGGGGCGCCTCGCAGATGATGGTCTTGGGGGGGGCTTATTATGTTGTGCATGGGAGCAACCTCACCCTGGTAGAGGTGGAAACCCTTTCCACCCTGGCGGACGTTCCCATTGGGACTCCCTTTAGAATTCTGGGACAGCGAAAGGAGGCCGACCCGGCCGGTGGGGCGGAAAGAAATTATCTCATCTGTCTTCTCGCCTCGAAAGAGACGGGAAAGGGAACGGCCCTTCAATGGATGCCGATGGCGCTCGACGGTTTGGGGGCCGACCCGGCCTGGGGAATTACCGATTTGGGGAAGAGAGTTGATCTCGCCTCGTCGGTGGATGACGTAGTGGCCGACCGTGACCGGCCTTTTCTTTATTTTTTGAGAGAAGGGGTTTTGAGTGTTTTCGATTTGTCATCGAGAACCGAATTGAAGGGGCCGCAAACTCCCCTTGGAACCATTCGGGCTGTTCATGGCGGTGGGGGGGTTGTTTTTGCCGCCTCCGATGACGCCTTGGGCCGGTTTGAATTTCCTCCGTCATCCGGCGAGTCCCAAAAGACGGCAAAGATTCTTCCGCTGGCCTCCCTGATTGAAGCTGTCTGGCTCCCCTCCAGCGAGACAGCCCTTGTCGTCAATCCCCTTTTTTTCTCCCGCCCTTTTTTGCCGGCAGGGCCGGTGCCGTCGGAGACAGGGGGCCTGAAGCCGCTCTTCCTGCCCAAAAATCAGAAGGCAAAGTTCGTCCGCGGGTTTTCTTTTGACGGCGCCGTTTTTCTCTATGATGAAATCAGCGGAAAGTTTTTTTTGGTGAAGGCCGACTTTTCGGCGGCACCGGCCCTGCCGGCGGCACCGGCAAAACCAGCCGCTTCGGCCCTGCCGGGGGTGCAGGAGCTTAATCTGGCAGGGCAGAATATTGTGGGGATGGATATGGGAACCGATGGAAAGACAAATTATCTTTATCTGACGGCGGCAAAAAAAGACGGTAAAGGGGAGACGGCCTTGACCGTGTACAATTTTCAGTCGCCCCTTCTGGTGAAAAAAATGGGGGGCCTGCCGTTTCCGGAAATCGGGGGCGTCAGCGCCTACGGCGGAGCGACCCGGGTGGCGGTTGCGTGCGGATCGGGGGGAGTCTGCCTCGTGGATGTCGGCACGGAGCGGAAGAAGCCAAAGATGCTGACGACCGTTGTCTCTTCCCAAAAAGAGGCGAAGGCGGTGGAGGTGAAAGTTTCGCCCGATGAAAAGGTTCTCTATGCCTTCTACGAAAGAGACGGCGGAGTCTTTATCTCCCTGGTCAATCTCACGACCGATCCTCCCATGGAGGCGTCGATTATTCCAAACCTTAAAATGACGGCATCCCAGTTTCGGGGAATCAGCTTTTCCGCGGGAGGTAAAATACTGCTCCTTCCCGGTGACGAAGGGTTGTCCATCTACAATGTCACCAACCCCAAAAACCCCATCTTCATTTATCGTTGGCCGGTGGGAAAGGTTTTTCACGCCGATGTCGCCAACCGGGGAAAAACGGTCTGCGCGGCGCTGGGGCCCAAGGGGCTTGAATGCGGGGAGTTTTAATCCATCGGAATCGTCGTCACTTCGTCATCCAGCCACGGGTCGAAAGGCTGGGGGGATTGTTCGCCCGGGGTGGTATGAGTCGTCTGGGCGGTGGGCTTCGATACCGTATCGGCGGGATCGGTCGAAAGAATCTCATATCCGGGCCGGGCACTGCCGATAGTGTCCCCGGTTTCCTCTTCGGGCGTCAGCGGCACCGGTTGAACCGGCTCAGCCGGCCCTGCCGGCGCCGTTTGTCCCATATCTGCAGGTTCCTGCTGATTATCCTCTTTTCGCAGTTCCCCCTCGTACTTTTCAATCGACTGCCGGTAGGCCGGCGTGTCGGGGATTTTTTCGGACTTTGAATCCCAGTCGAGATTTTTTTCCATCGCGGTGTAGATGTCGAAGGTCTGCCTGAAATGGTCCGACTTCCAGCTGATCTCGCGGAACCCCGAAAGTTCGGCGTTCTCCGGAAAGAACAGATCGATCTTGGTCGAATTTCCCGTCCGTACTGCGTGCGGGTATTCCAGTTTGTCCTTCAATCCCACCGGCAGGGAGAGCCACAATTTTTCGCTGGCAAAACGGAGATGGTTGACGGCGCGGTGGCTTTTCCCCACACTGTCGCGAATGAACCAGACATCCTTGGTGGGATCGAGGGAAATGGTCACGGGACCCCGGTTGCTTAAAACGACATTGATGATTTTGTATCCGGGCACCAGATTGTCGAGCCGCTTGTCATACACGGCGTCGATCGCCACCCCCCACGAAGGAATGTTCAGCCCCGCCTCCGAACGGACCTTTTTTGATTTTGTTGCTGACACCGTTTTTTGCGGCGAGCCGGTTTTCGCGCCGGATGAAACAGAGGCGCAAGAAGCCAAGGTAAAAGAGACAAGAAGAGCAAGAAGAAAGGGTTTCATTCCCCTTCATATATATCGGAAATGAGAGCATTTGGCAATACATTACCCTACATTGATATTCACATTTTTATCCACAACTGTGGATAACCAGGGAGGGAGGCCATTCGATGTTTTTCTTTAAAATACAATTAGTTGTATCCTTTATTGGATTTCTTCTTGGCAGGGGCTTTGGCTGTGTGTTACGCTCCCCTTAACATTTCGCGCCATCCATTTAATTTCGGTTGATATTTTGATCGGGGAAGGGCAGGGGTTTATCTTTAATATCGAAAATATCGAATGAAGCTCAAAAATCTGGAAATCCACGGCTTCAAATCTTTTGTCGATAAAACGGTGGTCCATTTCGACAAGGATGTCACCGCCATTGTCGGCCCCAACGGTTGCGGCAAGTCGAACATTGTCGACGCCGTTCGCTGGGTCATGGGGGAGCAGAGCGCCAAACATCTGCGCGGGCGGAACATGGAGGATGTGATTTTTTCCGGCGCGGAGACCCGCGCCCCCCTCTCCATGGCGCATGTGGAACTCACCTTTTCCACTTCAGGCTACCAGACCCCGCCGGCGTATGCGAATTATTCCGAAATTTCCATCGGCCGGCGCCTCTACCGCACCGGCGAGGGGTCATTGACCCAAAGTGAATACTTCATCAACAAGGCCCCGGCGCGCTTAAAGGACATCACCGATCTTTTTCTGGGAACCGGCGTGGGGACCAAGGCCTACTCCATCATCGAGCAGGGGCGGATTTCGCAGGTGGTTTCGGCCCGCCCCGACGAGCGGCGGTTTTACATCGAGGAGGCGGCGGGTGTTTCCAAATTCAAGGCGCGCAAGGAGGCGGCCCTGCGAAAGATCGAATCGACGCGGCAGAATCTTCTTCGCTTAACCGATGTCATCGCCGAGCTGACCCGCCAGGTCAACACCCTCGACCGTCAGGCCAAAAAGGCCGAAAAATACCGGGCGGTAAAGCAGGAATTTCAAAAATGGGATCTGGCGGTTTCTTCGCATCACTACGCCCGCCTCGCCGGGGGGCAAACGGGTCTGGAGGAGGAGCTTAAGGCCTTAAGCCTCAAGGCGGAGGAAAATCAGACAGGCCTCAACACGGCGGAGAATCATCTCGAGGCGGCGCGAACCGAGTTGGTTACGGCCGAACAGACCATCAGCCGGACGCAGAACGATCTTTTCGAATTGAACAACCTGATCCAGCTGGGTGAGGCGGATCTCCGCTACAAAAAGGAGGAAGAGGAGAGGCTTAAAACTGATCTAGGCGATCTCGATAAACTGCTGGAAGAATACCGGATGGAAGAAGAAGGCTTGAAAAGGGGCCTGGAACAGGTGGACGGGCAGAAAATGACGGCCGATCTGGATATCGCCCGGCTGGAGGCCGAGGTGGAAGAGGCTAAAGAAAAAGGGGATGAGGCCTTAAAGCAGGTTGGACTGGTCAAATTGTCCGTGGAGGAGAGGGGACAAAAAATTCATGAGATGGAAAACCGCGCCGTGCAGATAGAGGCGTTAAAGAAAAGTCATCGGGAAAAACAGGAGGCGGCAAAAAAGAGCATCGAGGAGTGGGAGGCGGAAAATGAAAAACTCGCCCGGCGGCTGTCCGAACTGCAAAAGGTCTGCCGGAGCGCCGCGGGGGAGCTTGAATCGCTCCGTCAGATGAAACTGAACCTTTCCGCCCGCACCGATCAAATCACGGCGGAACTCAACACGCATCGCGAAAATTTGAAGCGGGCGGAGTCGGAATTGATGCGCCTCAAGGAAGAACTGACGCAAAAAAAGTCCCGCCTCGACTCGCTGGATGAATTGCAGAAAAATTTCGAGGGGTATCAGGAAGGGACCCGCGCCGTTCTGATGAAAAAGCGGGAGAGCGGGGGAGAGGGGATCTTTGGCACCGTGGCCGATTTTGTGGAGACGGAGCCGCAGTACGAAGGGGCCGTCTCCGCGGTTTTGGGCGAAAAGCTTCAGTATGTCGTCGTCAAAAGCCAGAACGAAGGGGTTGAGGCGGCGGAATATCTGAAAACGGCGCAGAGCGGGCGGTCCACTTTTGTTCCCGTCAACCTTCGGGACTATGGCGAATCGACGGAACCGCTCCCGGAACAAGAAGGGGTGCTGGGTCCGATGGCCCGTTTTGTCACGTTGAATGGCGAGTATGAGGGGTTGAAGGATTTTCTGTTCGGTGACATCTATCTTGTCTCCGATTTAAGGCATGCCCTCGACATCTGGTCGGCCAACGGCCATCGCAAGACCCTGGTGACGTTAAACGGCGAGGTGGTGGCCCCCTCCGGCGTCATCTCGGGCGGCACGCTTGAAAACACCGCCAAGGCCCTTCTTGAAAAAAAACGCGAGATGAAGGAACTGGCGCAAATCATCGACGGCCTGCGGACCGTTCTTGCCGAAAAGGAACGCCTGCGGGGCGAGGCGGGTTCAAGGGTTGAAGGACTCGAGACAAGCTTGAGCGAGGCGAGACATTCCTCGTTTGAAGAGGAGATCAAAATCGCCAATCAGGAAAAGGATGTCGCCCATTTCAAAGAGGAGATCGAATCGCTTAAGG
>JACPFC010000073.1 GCA_016183175.1 Deltaproteobacteria bacterium | reverse complement strand
TTACTCGCGGAACTATTTCCCGGAATTTCTGGCGGTGGTCGATCTCTACAAAAATCGATCGGCTTATTTTGGATTTGATGACAACGGCTCCGCGAATGCGCCGAGGTACGACATTGTCAAGACCGGCGACTTTGTCAACCTGCCGGAGGTCATGTCGCGTTTTGCGGTCGAGAAATCGTCGCTCAAAAGGCTCAACCCTTCGCTGACGGAGGCGGTGCTCGAAGGGGAGCTTCCGCTCCCTCCCTATTATCCCCTCAAGGTGCCCCGCGGCCTCGGATATTATCTGGCCGGCTCGGTGGGGATGACGGCCGGGGCCCATTGACCGCTTGACAAAAAAACTTTTTTGTCATACGATGTCATACAATGAGAATCAACGCTCGTGTCGACAGGGAGACTGCTCCCATGATCCGGTATCTGCTGAAAACAGGGGGCCTTACCATCTCTTCCCTCCTCAAAAAATCGGTCCGGCATTATTACCGGCAGGTGCGTTTGGGGGAGTCCCGCGCGGCCAAAGTCCTTTTCAAGACCGGCTTTGTGGGATGCGGGCGGGGATCCCCCGGTCTCTCGGAAAGTTACAAGGGGGAGTTGCCGGAAATTTTCGGGGGCAAGCATGGTCATCGCTGACACCGGTTTCTGGCTAGCGCTCGCCAATTCGAACGATCAGCATCACGAGCGCGCCAAAAAAATTCTTCCCCGGCTTGACGAGCCGCTTGTAACCACATGGCCCGTGGTGACCGAAACATGCCACCTTCTTTTGCACCGCCTCGGTTTCGACTCCCAACTGGCCTTTGTCAAAAGTTATAACGACAACGCCTTTGCCGTTTTCGCGTTGACGGAAAAGGAGGGGCCGAAGATTTACCGGTTGATGAAAAAATATTGCGACCTCCCCATGGATCTGGCCGATGCCTCGCTGGTGATTCTGGCGGAACATCTGGGTCATGGGCGCATTCTTTCAACCGATCAGCGCGATTTCAAAACCTACCGTTTTAAAAACCACAGACCCTTCAAAAATCTTCTCTTTGCGGATGACGAATAGACCGTGGGGCCGCCGTACACATGACACCCGCCGCCACGACGCACAATCCGCCCAAAGTTTTCCACAACATGATGGCATCCTCCTTTGATTTGTCCTCTCAAACTACAAACTGCCCAGATATAAAATCTTCGGCGCCCCGCCGCCCGCCGGGAAAAAAATCTTCACCGGCGCCGGCATGCCCGCCTTCCCCTCTTTTTTCGCCACAAAATAATCGGCCACTTGTCCCCCCTCGGCGGTCGCCTTAAAACCCACCTCTGTTTGAGGGGTTTCCCTCACCCGCGTAACCTTCACGGGATTGGCATAGAGCGGCGCGCCGCCATGGGCCTTTTTGAAGCTGAACTGTTTGACATCCCGGCTCAAGTCGGTCCCATCGGCATTCAGCAGGCTTTTGTGCAACAGAGGCAGGACCGCCTGAATGCTTTTCGCCTCATCCGGCTCCTGAAGGGCCGTCATCAGTTTGTTGAGCAGTTCAACCGCTCCGGGATCGGCGTCGTTCTCCCCGGCAACGGCAACCTTCAAGGCAAAGGCCCCCCACAAGATCGCCCCGACCAGCAGAATTTTGGAGTCGTTTCTCATCTTTTTTCTCCTTTGGAAATGGGATGTCTCTTGAAAGTACTCCAGGAACAAGAAAGGGGCAATAGATCATTATAAAACCCTCGAATATATGTTGCCGGTTTAGTGTTCCAAATCATATTATGAATGAATATATCAAATTAAAAAACATAATAATTTAAATATGTTATAAACTAAATTGTGTTCAAAAGAACACAAAAAATATATTTTTGTCTTGTCTTGAGCCGAGCCTCCCGATACAATGGGGCCATGAACAACGGAGGCAAATC
This sequence comes from Deltaproteobacteria bacterium, assembly GCA_016183175.1. NCBI lineage: Bacteria > Pseudomonadati > Myxococcota > Myxococcia > Deltaproteobacteria bacterium. Next base: position 4,190 of record JACPFC010000073.1, on the reverse strand, counting down.
GGCATTAAGCATTTTTGAATATCGCGACTATCGGGCGTACCTGAAGGACTGGTATGGCGAGGCCAAACGGTCGCGGGCCTCTTTTTCGTTTCGATCCTTCGCAAAAAAAGCGGGATTTCATACATCCAACTTCCTCATGCTGGTGATGAAGGGGAAACGAAACCTGACCGAGGAAAGCCTGAAAAAATTCATCGTCGGTTTGTCCTTGAACAAACAGGAGCAGGAGTTTTTCAGGAACCTGGTCTTTTTCAACCAGGCGGGGAGGCACGAGGACAAAAACTTCTATTATCAGCGCCTGCTCCAGTCCAAAAAATTCAGCCAGCTCAAGCCGATTGAAAAACGGCAGTACGAATATTACTCGGCCTGGTACCATCCGGCGGTACGCGAACTGGTCGTCTCGAGGGAATTCGACGGCACCCCGGAATGGATCGCCGGCAGACTTTCCCCGCCCATCACAAGGGCGCAGGCGGAAAAGTCGATCGAACTCCTCGAAGGGCTGGGTCTTATCCAAAAAAACGGGGACGGCCGTTTCAGGCAGGCGAGCTCCATTGTCACCACCGGGCCGGAGCTGACCTCGGTGGTGGTTCACAACTATCACAAGATTCTTCTGGATCTTTCCAAAGAGGTCATGGATCGCCTCTCGATGGGCCATCGCGACGCCAGTTCCATGACCCTGGGGGTCAAGAGAGAGCGCCTGCCGCAGTTGCGGGCGAAAATCAGGGAGTTTCGACAGGAAATTCTCAAACTGGTGGCAAACGACACCGAACCGGAAGAGGTGGCTTTGCTGAACATTCAACTTTATCCGGTGACAAAGGCGCCGGATGCACAATCAAAAAAGGGGAGGGATTTATGAAGATCACATATCTTGCCTTGGGTGTTATTTTTTGGCTTGCGTTCGCGGGATGTCAGGGGGGAGAAGGGGGTGTCGGGGGCACCGAGACGGGAACAACCGATGCCGGTGAAATCGACACCACCGATATCGGAAGCCGGATCGATTCCGCCGCCTCGGCCCTCGTTTTAAGCGTCACGGAATCCGATGCGAACCCATCCGAGTCGCCGGCGCTTAAGGCCTTGGCCGACGGGACGAGCGGCGAGTGGGACACTTATCTGGATGCCGATAATTCGTATGTCTTGACCGACATTTTCGGCGATCCCGATGAGGGATTCGCCGTGGTTACGAAAATCCGGGTCCTTTTGGACCAGTTTGCCCAAACGGTGGACGGCCTTTTTGCCGAAGATCCCGATGTGACCTGCGAGGGGGCGGAGGCGCTCGAAGAAGGGGATACGCTCGATATCGCCTTTTACGGCGAAATTTCCAACGGCGCCGCGGACGACCGGCTTTTTGACTGCCAAAGCGTCAGTGAGGATGAAACCCTCCTCTACGGAATCGACGCTACAGGCGTTGTGCGGGTTGTTCAAATGTCCGATAGGACCTCCGATAACACCGAAGGGGCGGAAACGCGCGGTGATACGGTGACAATTCGCTCGGTTGTTGGGTCCACTTATGGCGAACAGGAGGAAGAGGGGATAACGGTCGCCTATCTTGATTTACAGTATACCCAGGCAACAGTCTACAATGGTGTCGATGATTCGTTCGACACATCCGACGACGTCGTTTTCAAAAGCCGGAGCCGGATCACCGGCCGCGTCGAACTGGACGCCGATGGAAATCCCGCCCTGGGAACGGGGGATTTTACGGTGACGAAGTATGACGAAAGCGGCGGCGTCGTGACCGTCACCAAATCGATCGGCCGTGGGAGTTATGGGGCGGGAGACGATTCGCTTTTCAAAATCGACTCAAATGTCTCCAGTCTCGATGACATTCCCGGCACCTTCTGTGTCCAGATGCCGGAAGACGGCACCGCCGTGCCGGCATACGCCGATCCGGCAAACTGCACCGCTCTGGAGACCGCCTTTGCCTGGGACGATGCCGTATTCCCCTTCACTTTGTCTCCCGATATCGACGGAACCTTCGATGATAATCCCTTCTTTGAGGGGGACGATACCGATTTGATCAGCAACTCGGGGGATAATTTTACCATCCCGGAGTATGAATAAGAAAGGGCGACATCAAGCCTTGTAATCCTTCAGGTTTTGGAGGACAACTCCCAAACCTGAAGGATTTTAGGCCTTCTTTTTGAACGAGATCAGAATCAGGATCACACCGGGTATCAGCGGAACCCAAAAAAAGTCCTTCAGCTCCGACATAGCGCTTGAGTTGTCCCCAATGAGATACATGACACCCGCCGCCACGACGCACAACCCTCCCAGGGTTTTCCACAACATGGTAGCATCCTCCTTTGGTTTGTTCTAAAATCATTAACCCTAAATCGAGGCAGTGTCAAAATGAAAAAGCTCCTTGTCTGTCAGCATGTGGCCTACGAACCTCTGGGGACCCTGGACCCCCTCTTTAGAAAGTCCGGTTTCCGCATCCGGTATGTCAATTTTGGGAGACAACCGGACGCGCAACCGTCGATTACAGGTTATGACGGCCTCGTAATTCTGGGCGGTCCAATGAATGTGGACGAAACCGCACAACATCCCCATTTGAACCACGAGGTGGAAATGATCCGGCAGGCGCTTCAACGGAACATCCCGATTCTCGGCATTTGCCTCGGGGCCCAGCTGATTGCAAAGGCCCTGGGGGCGCGGGTGACGAAAAACCGGGTAAAAGAAATCGGCTGGTACGATGTCGCCCTGACCCGCGAGGGAAAAAGCGGTCCGGTTTTAAAGCACTTTCAACCGGTGGAGAAAATCTTTCAATGGCACGGAGACACCTTCGATATCCCGGCCGGGGCGGTCCATCTGGTCTCGTCACCGCTTTGCGCCAACCAGGCGTTTCGATATGGGGAGAGGGTTTACGCCTTGCAATTTCATCTGGAGGTGGATGAACGGATGATCGAACGGTGGCTCAAGGTGCCCGATCACGTAAGGGAGCTCGACGATCCGAACGATACGACGATCGATGTGGGAGCCATCCGGCGGGAGACGCCGCTCTGCATCGAACGCCTCAAAAACTTGAGCGATAAAACGTTCGGGGAGTTCATCAAGCTTTTTGGGGTCGAAAAGAAATTCAGACGGCTTTCTTCGCGGTAGCAAAATAAGAGAGTTCCAGCACTTCTTGACTATGACCCAAAAATCAATGTATTATTTGGGTCGTGTTCCAAAGACTAATCAACCTCTCGAAATCACACTCTTTTTTTCTGTTTGGGCCCAGGGGAACCGGGAAATCGACCCTTTTAGAACGTTTTTTCGATCCCGAGGAAAGCGTGGTGCTGGATCTATTGAATTTTGAGCTCGCAAATGAACTGATCAGCCACCCCAATAATCTGCTGAATCGTCTCGCTCCCTACGTGGGTAAAAAGGCCTGGGTGGTTATTGATGAGGTTCAAAAGGCGCCGCAGTTGTTGGACCTGGTGCACAAGCTCATCAAGGAAAAACGGTTTAAATTTGCCCTGACAGGTTCCAGCGCAAGAAAACTGAAACGGGGTGCAGCGAATCTTTTGGCCGGAAGGGCTTTTGTGTACAATTTGTTCCCACTGACGGCGACCGAGTTGCAAGCCCGGTTTTCTCTCGATGAAGCGCTGAAGTTCGGAACGCTTCCGGAGATTTTTAATTTTGAAAATGAACCGGACAAGGCAAGATTTTTGAAAGCCTACTCCGAGACCTATCTCAAGGAAGAGATCATGACGGAACAAATTGTCCGCAATCTGCCTCCGTTCCGCCGTTTTCTGGATGTTGCGGCCCAAATGAATACCGGTGTCATCAACCACTCAAATATCGCGCGGGACATTCATTCCGATCCGAAAACCGTCAGCGGATATTACGACATATTGGAAGATACTCTGCTTGGGATTCGGATTCCCTCTTATCACACGTCCATCCGAAAACAGCAAAAAAGGGCTTCCAAATTTTATCTCTTTGACACAGGCATTGCCCGAGCTTTGGCCGGACAGGTCGATTACGATTTGGTCCCGCGGAGCTTCGAATACGGGCAATTGTTTGAGGCATTTGTTGTTATGGAACTTCATCGCCGTCTCGCCTACCAGGGCAGGCAATTCAAGCTTTCCTACTTGCGGGTCAAGGAAGATCTGGAGATCGATTTGATTATCGAGCGTGGAAAACTCGCTCCAACACTGGTAGAAATCAAATCCGCGAACAGGGTGGACGAACGTCACGCAAAGGGACTT
>JACPFC010000072.1 GCA_016183175.1 Deltaproteobacteria bacterium | reverse complement strand
TCATAACGGGCGGTATTGGGGGCGACATCATCGGCATAATGGGACTCGGCCATTTTGGGGATTGTTTCCCTTCCTGCCCGGGCGATAAATTGATCGATCACTGCTTTTAAACCACGAACATCGTCAGGTTGCCTGGCCCCCCCCGCATAACTGAAAGAAGACCCACTGGCCGCCACGGAAAGACCATGATCGATCCCTCCCCACCTGTCCCGAAAATATCGGTAGTCAACAATCAGTTCGTAATTGTTTTTTGGATCCACCCCCCAACGGAAGCTCATGCGATCGACCCGAGAGACGGTTCGATAGGAAAAAAAATCGGGCAAATCCAGGTCAACGGTTTGGGTGGCGCCGGAAGGGAGAGGGAGAGGTAAAATCCCCGTTGAGGCCCTTTCTTTGAGCCCAAAGAGATGCTGTTTCACGAACTCTTCCCCACTGTCTTGAAGCCACTTCGAGAGGGCCCGTTTTATATCGCACACTTTTTTGTCATTCGCCTCTCCCTTTTTTACTGTCTCTCTGACCTCGACCCGACCGCTTTCAGGGTCGTATCTCAAAACAAGGGCCAGCCGGAAGGGAGGGTCATCGAATTCGGGGTCTTCAGGGCGCCATAAAATGCGAATGAGATATTGAGAATGTGCCTCCACCGTGGGAGGGGGAAGCCCAGGGATACCCAGATCGATGGTGAGTGTTTTTTCACCTTTTTCCCCCCGGAGGGTAAGGAGACCGTTTAAGGGATCGTAGGATTCGGGAAGCTTCGTGCTAAAACGGGAGAGAGAGGGATAGGGGGGGTCTCGAAACGGTCCACCGCCGTCATCGCCGCCGGTACGGGTTGGGCCATTGATTCCCCCTCCATCTCCCTCAGCCTGGGCGAGAGAGACAGGGGGGCTACCGGTTGCCTCTGGAGTGACAGGCAACGATCCCATGGCTTCGAGTTCAAGAATGACGGCAACAAACCCATGCAACTCCGGATCTTTAAAAACAAACCTGATTCGATCGGGATGAAGGAAATCGGCGAGATCTCTTGTGTGAATTCTGGGGCGCAAATCAGCCAGGGTAGCCCGTTCTTTCCCCTCCGAAATGAGTTGCGCAACCCTTTGTCTTAAAGCGACGGCAAAGGGGGCAATATCATCGGATGATGCGGGATCGATGACGACCGTCTGCTCATAAGCATGGTTCAGTTTGTGAACAAGCTGTCGGACACAGTCAACAACATCCTCTGCCCCCTTCGGAATAACCACCTGCGCTAATCCGGCGAGATGAAAAGGCCAGCGTGTCTCTCCGTTATCGATCACAACCAGGTTATGGGACAAAGCCGATTCGGCAAAAATGCCATCCAGGTAAGTTCGAGAAATACGCTTCTTGCCGACCACACCGTCCCTGTTGGCCATGAGAACATTTTTCAGGGGAGATGAGACGGGGGGTTGTAATTTAGGATACTCGCGCCTCAAGGCCATGGCGCGAACACGCAATTCCAAAGGAAAAGTCCCCCACAGGTAGACTTGAGAGACATGTTTATTTTTGTGGAGGAGATCGAGAACGGCGATCAACCGCTCCAGGGCCTCATCCAATTGGGCCGGATTGGGCCTTTGTTGACCGATGGAATCGGTATAATCGAGCAAAACAGTGACCGATTTTCGGCGATCGATTTTAAGCCTCGCAATTGACCGGTTAAAACGCACACTCCTTTCCGGCACCCGCGCAAACGCATCCCTTTCCCCGCCGGGATCGCTGATCCCTCCGGTGTTCCGGGCGCCATTTCCCTCCAGCGCCAGGGAAACGCCAGCGCCATTGGTGAAATCACCAACTGAAAGGGATAAACTTCCCCCGATTTTTCTTATTTCTTCACCGCCGGACATTGGATAATTTTTGTCCTTCTAGGGGATATTATCGGCAAAATCAAGAAAAGGTTGCGTGAAAAATGACGGCGGTTTAAAAGAAAGAAGGTGCGACGATTATTAACATTTATCGGCGTTATTACCTCGATCTCCGGTTTTTTGGCGCCGCATCTTGCTTGGTCTTCCCCCGACCTTTCGGCCCTCTCCCGCATCAACGGCCTCAAACTGCGGCTTGTGCCGGGAAGCCCCGAGCCGATTTCGGGCCTTGGCATCAAAACGGTGGAGGTAAGCCAGGAGGGGCCGGACATTTTCGTGAAGTGGTTTTCGCCCACCCGGATTCAGACACAGTCAACCCCTTGGCCCGAATACCGGATAGACCTCCACCGCGGCGGCGTCTCCACCAACGGCTTGAACGAGGCGGAATCGCTGGCGCATCCCCATTTTTGGATCGAAGGGGTGGTGCAGTTGGATCGAAACGGCCTTTTGTGGGTTCCCCCTGAAATCATCGAATCGGCAGGGGGCAAAAAAAATTATCGTCTCGACGCCGGCATTCTTTCCAACTCGTTTAATTTTTTCAAAAAAGGCCCGGCGGGGCTCGTTAGCCGGACGGAGGAGTTTAGGACGGTGGCCGGGGCGATTCTCAACACATCCCAAGAGGCCGAAATCAGGGTCACGCGGGAGGAACAAAAAAAATTGCAGGAATTTCTGGAGGAATTCGTCTCGGTAAGGGTTCTTGAATCTGCTCACAACCATCCGCTGGCGGTCAATGGAGAAAAAACCGGCGTGCCCGTCCTGACGGTGGGAAACAAATATGTGGAATACACGGTGCTGGCAATCGCCTCTAACCCTCTGGTGCTGGAATTGCGCTTTCGCTCCTCTACTGCCCCCAAACTCCTCCGCCCCTGGTTTGATTTTTTTCACCAGTATCTGGAGTACCAGATTACGCAGGTGTATACGGGGGAATGACCCGGTGTGAACGGGTCCTGCCGCCTGTGGGTCCCCCCTCTCTCGTCCTCGTCGTGAAGGAGCACGACTGCGGCTCGTTCGGGGGCCTCCCACAGGCGTCACCCGTTCACAAATTTACGAATGGATGAAACTTTCTATCCTCCTCAAATCCTCCGGCTGTAATCCCATAAACCGGATGCCGATCCCGACCGGCCGCCTCTTTTTTGGCCTGCGGCCGCGCCCCCTGCGCTCCCCCATAAAGCGGGCGATCTCGCCGGTCACAAAGATGGGCTTGTCCCCTTCGTACAACGAAAATTTAAGAAGGACCTTAGTGCCGGTTTGAAAAGAGATGGGCGATTCGATGAAAATGCCCGAAATGCTCAAGTCGGTGGAAAGGAAATAGATGAAGTCGTCCCCGAACTCGTCCAAAAAAATCACGCGGGTCCTCAAATTCTTGCGTGGCGAGATGCGCTGGTCGTTCATAAATGATCGCCAATAATTTTTGCGAGTTCCTCCGCCAAAAACGGCTTGGCGTAAAAGCCGGAAAAATTCTGTTCCTTCAACTCATTCTCCCAGAGCGAGGCCCCGCGCGCGTGGATTAAAACCCGCGCGGCGCCTTCGAGCCGGCGATGATCGTGAAATTGCCCGATCTCCCGGATGCCGCTTTTGGCCTCTTCCAGGGCGTTCCAGTCGACTAAAACCAGATCCATGGCACTCCCCCGACGAGGCAGACTCAAAGCCTCCGCAACGCTCTCCACGCAGACAGCCTCCACCTTTTTGGGGACGAGCGCCGCCACCGCCTGTAAAAGGTTGTGGCAGAGGCGGGATTTGGAGATGAAGAGAATTTTCTTCATGTCTTTTGCCTCCTAACATAATCCGAAAAAAACGGGTATGACTTTCGAATGCGCCCCACCTCTTTCAGATCGATGTCAATCATGCCGATTTCTCTTGTCTCCGGAAGATGGAGAAGGCATCGCCCCCACGGGTCAAAGACCGCCGAATGTCCCCCATACCGGTTTTTCCCTTTCACCCCCAGCCGGTTGGTGGCGGCGACAAAAATCTGGTTCTCGATGGCGCGGGCCTTTAAGAGGGCCAGCCAGTGTTCAATCCGCGCCTCCGGCCACTGGGCGCAGACAATCAACAGGGTGGCCCCTCGCCGGGCCTGAAGGCGGACAAGCTCCGGAAAGCGGATGTCGTAACAGACAACAGCGGCAATTTTTCCCCCTCCGGCAGAAAACGCCCCTCCCCGATACAACCGGCTTTCGCCATCGAGGGCGAAGAGGTGAACTTTGCGATACCGGCCGTGAACGCGCCCGTCGCGCCCGATAAACCAGGCGGTATTGTAAAAGGCTTCTCTACTCTTTTCCACCTGTGAAAAAAAACAGCCGATCCGCCGTCTGGCGGACCAGCCTGAAATTTTTTTCAGGGAATCACTGTAAAAACGGGCCCAGCGATCGCGTTGACGCTTTTCCGTCGGCCCTCCCAGCCACATTTCCGGCAAAATCAGATAGTCCGGTTTTTTTTTCGCGGCGCGATCGAGGAGGGAAAAAACCCTCGTCCGATTGGCGAGCGGGTTTTGCGTGACGGCATATTGAATGAGGCCGAGGCGGATTTTCATTGACTTCACTATTCCCTTCGCATAAATTCCCTGACGAATTATTCCTTAAACCTTCAATGATTTCAGCAGATTTGGGGGTTAATGGGAATTAAAAAGTCAAGGGGTTGCAATTTTATCGGAGGTTCCTTCAATGAAATATCTTTCGTTCTTGTTCGCTCTTGCCGCAGTAGCGGTTCTCTACGCCGGTTGTCAGAACAAAAAGGGGGTGGAGACGGCTGTCGGCCTGAAGCGCGTCCATTTCGATTTCGACAGTTCCGCCATCCGGGACGATATGGCGAAGGTGCTGGATGCCAACGCCGGTTATTTGAAGAGACACAAAGATCTGAAGATAACCATCGAAGGGAACTGCGACGAGCGGGGGACCAACGAATACAACCTCGCCTTGGGAGACCGGCGCGCCGGGGCGGTTGAGCGCTACCTGACAGGGCAGGGGGTCGGCGGCAACCGGTTAAAAACCGTAAGCTACGGCGAGGAAAAACCGATTTGCTCAAAACACAGCGAGACCTGCTGGTGGGAAAACCGCCGGGCGGATTTTATCACCGATTAATTTTTGAAAGGAGGGTTCTCATTATGATGAAACGAAACCTGTGGCTGGCGGCCGGGATGTTGGGAATCATGGCTTTGGCCGCCTGCCAGAACAAAAAGGCGCCGGCCACCTCCTATGAACAACCGCCCCCCGCAAAGGGGTTAAAAACGGTTTATTACGATTTCGACAAATCCAACGTCCGCGACGACCAGGTCACCACCCTCGAAAACAACGCCGGGGTGATGAAGTCCAGCTCCGGAAGTGCGACGATCGAAGGCCACTGCGACGAACGGGGGACCAACGAGTATAACCTCGCCTTGGGCGACCGGCGCGCGCGTTCTTCCAAAAATTTCCTGATCAACCTGGGGATCGATCCCAACCGGATGACCACCATCAGCTACGGCGAGGAGCGCCCTGTCTGCAACGAGCACGACGAGTCGTGCTGGTGGCAAAACCGCCGGGCCTATTTTGCAAAGTAGCTTAAAGCGTAGTTATGGCAAGATTCCCCGCATTCCCCGCATTTCTTGTCCTATCGGGCCTATGCGTCCTATCGGTCCTATCTGCGCCCCCTGCCCGCGCCGCCTCCACCAAAGAGCTTGAGTCACAGATTGCCGAAATCAAGCGGGTGCAGGAGGCCCAGTCCAAAAACCTCGCCACCGCCCTAAACCAGATTCAGGAGGTGCTGGCGGAATTTCAGGGGCTGGCGGGGAAGATCGATCAGAGCCAGCACGGCAATCTGGAACAGGAGAAGCTCATCGGCGACAACCAGACGCGCCTTTCCACCCTTGAGGATCAGGTTTTTCAGCTCTCCAAACAGTTGGAGGAAATCAAGGCGGTTGGGCTCATGCCGCAGGGCTCCTCCAAAACCCTTGCGGAATTCCAGGCCTACCAGAAAGGCTTGGGCAAGTTGAACGGCCAGGAATTCAAGGAGGCCATCCAGACCTTCAAGTCGTTTGTCACCGGCAATCCCAAAAGCCCGCTCGTCGAAAACGCCTATTACTGGATCGGCGAGGGCTACTATTTGATGCGCGATTATCCCGCCGCGATCGCGGAATTTCAAAAGGCCATCAAGAAAAACCCCGCGGGAGACAAGGCGGCCGCCTCCCTGTTAAAGCAGGGCTTTGCCTTTTCCGAGATGCAGTCGTTCGAGGACGCAAGGGTTTTTCTGTCCAAGGTTGTCTCCAAATATCCGCAGAGCTACGAGGCGGTTATGGCCCGCGACAAGATCCGCCGCATCGACGATCTCCTCGCCAAAAAACAGCAGGAGGCGTACGAAATGAAGTCCACGCGATAATGTCGTTAATCCTCGGCATCGACACCTCCTGTGACGAAACCTCCGCCGCCGTTGTGGCCAACGGCACGCACATCCTCTCCAACATCGTCTCGTCGCAGGTAAAACTTCACGCCCCTCACGGCGGCGTCGTGCCGGAGTTGGCCTCCCGTTCGCATCTGGAAGCCCTTCCGCTGGTGGTCCGGAAGGCCCTGGATGAGGCGCATGTGGCGTTGCGCGATTTAACCGGCATCGCCGTCACCTCATCCCCCGGTCTTATCGGCTGTCTTTTGGTGGGGCTGTCTTACGCCAAATCGCTGGCCTACGCGCTTAAAATTCCCTTCACCGCCGTTCATCATTTAACGGCGCATCTTTTTTCCCCTTTTTTGGAGCACCCGCCGATCTTTCCCTGTATCAACCTCGTGGTTTCGGGGGGGCACACGGCGCTTTATCATGTAAAGGATTTCGACCGGATTGAATGTTTGGGGCAGACGGTGGACGATGCCGCCGGCGAGGCCTACGACAAAACGGCAAAACTTTTAGGCGTCGGCTATCCGGGAGGGCCGGTCATCGACCGGCTGGCCCGCGAGGGAAATCCGGAGGCCTTTTCGTTCACCCGCGCCCGCGTGAAAAAGGGGCCGTACTATTTCAGCTTTAGCGGCCTGAAAACAGCGGTGGCGTTGTTGGTTCGGGCTCATCAGGGAACGGGTGACGCCGAGGGAGGCTCACGCTCGAGCCGCAGTCGTGCTCCTTCACGACGAGGACGAGAGCGGGAAACCCGCAGGCGGCAGGACCCGTTCCCTTTAGATAACCAGTTAGTGAGAGACATCGCCGCCTCGTTTCAGCGCGAAGCGGTGGGGGCGTTGATTGAAAAAGTCGAGCAGGCGCTCGACTCCTATCCCGCCAAGGTGGTTCTTGTGAGCGGCGGTGTTGCCTGCAACTCCCTTTTGCGGGAGAAAATCAGGGAGCTTGCCCTCCGCCGCGGGATCGACTATTTTATTCCCTCGCCGCTTCTTTGCACCGACAACGGCGCCATGATCGCCTACGTCGGCGCCCGGCAGATTGACCACGGCCTTCACAGCCCGCTTGAGGCGAATGCATATCCCTCGGCGCCGATGTAGTGAGGCAGTACCGGATGGGGAACTCTGTGACGTTCGGCAGGCGGCGGAAGCGGGGTGAAATAACAACAAGACAAATCATCACCGGCACAACAAAAAGACAAAACCTGCAAAAAATCGTTTGAATGCCGCGAGCTGACGCCGACGGAACAGAGTTTCCCATCCGGTGGTTATGGAACAGGTAAAAATGCCCAAAAAAAGCCTCGGCCAGAATTTCCTGATCGATCCCAACTACCGCCGGAAAATAATTGAAACGGTCTCCCCTTCGTTAAACGATGAAATTGTCGAGATCGGCCCCGGCCGGGGTATTCTGACCTCCGAGCTGGTGGGGCGATGCCGGCATCTGTGGCTTGTCGAAAAAGACGCCTCTTTGGCGGCCGCGCTTAAAACAACCTACAGCGACGAACCAAAGGCGACTGTTTTAACCGCCGATTTTCTTGAACTCGACCTCAAGGAAATTTGGGGGGAGCCGCCGCGTCAGATGGAGGTGGTGGGAAACCTCCCCTACAATGTCGCCTCGCAGATATTTATCCGGCTGATTGAAAACCGCCTCTATTTTTCCGATTTGTACCTGATGTTCCAGAAGGAAATGGCGCGGCGTTTTACGGCGGAGCCGCGGACAAGGGATTATGGGCTACTCACCCTTTGGGCAAAAATATACACCGAATGTAAAATCGCCTTCCATCTCCCCCCGACCGCCTTCCGCCCAAGGCCCAAGGTTGATTCGAGTTTTGTCCATTTTAAGATCAGGGAGGAGCCGCTGATCCCCGACAAGGAGGCGCCCGCCTTTTTTGGCCTTCTGCGCCTCCTTTTTCAGCAGAGGCGGAAAACGATCGCGTCGGCGCTCAAGGCAAAAAATATTTCCATTCAATCAAAGAAAATTCCGCCCAACGCGCGGGCGGAGGAGTTGAGCGTCGAGGAACTTATCCGTCTGGCTCGAGAGGCACCCATTGATCTTCCCCAAAAATCCTTGTCCCCTCCTTTGAAAGGACGCATTTGAGATATTTCATGGGACCGTGATCTTTGTGGATCACTCCTCTCTTAAAAATCGGGACGCAAACCCCTCCGGAATCCCGTGCGGACGGAGTTCGAAGGAGTTCCGCTCCCTGCCCGGTCAATTTTTGAGCGAGACTTTGACAATAGGGATACCCAGACTTGTCTTTGGAGATGAGCTTGTCCCTTTCGAGAGTCGTATCCCCGGTCAAATCGGCACAGGAGTTGGAATTGAGGCCAAGACAAACCACGCAACGATCGACGGTCACCTCTTTCTTCAACAATTCCTCCCGATAAAATGCCCTCATGTGAAATACCGCCTCTTTTAAGGCGGTGATTTCCCATTCGGCTGAATAGAGAAGCCCCCATGTGCCGTCCGAGTAACGGGTTGCATACCAGTTTTGGGGATTAAATTTTGCTGAAATTTCATCCTGAACAATCTGCCGCTCCGATTTTCTCAAGACCCGTTCGACTTTTGACCGGATCTGCCCTTCTCCCCCTTGATAAAAAAAACACTTGAGAATTTCTTGGTCTCTCGGATTGGCCGCAAGATCATTGGTCAGCTCTTGAGTCGGGTGGAGGGTCGCGAAATTGCGAAAGACATCAGCGTGATAGGAAATCAGATCAATCCTTCGAGCGGCTTTAGGGTTAGCGGGTTCGTTCATAGTCGAGGTAATGGCGGATGGCGGAAATCCCCTCTTTGCCGTCTGCAAGCATTACGTCCAGCGCCGAATAGCTGTCAAAACGTTCCCGCTTTATTTTCACCCAGTCATAAACCGCTTCACGGTTGTAAGGAAACAAGATTCGCAAAGATTTGTGAATGTTGATCAAATCGATGATTCGTTCAATTTTATCCTGATCCTTCGGGATGATTGTCTTCCCCTTCCGGAGCGAATCGAGGGCCGTGCGTTTTTCGCCGTAGTCCCACCCGAGAAGCTTTGCCTCCTCCTGACGGCTCAAGCCCCAGTGTTTGGTCAGCTCAAAAAAACTACGGGTCAAGACATCCCGCACTTTTTCTTTGTTAACATCGGCCATCAATGCCGGTTCGGTAAGCATGGGTGAAAGATATCATATCTATAATGATTAATCAACCAATATTTTAATTAATAAATTTAAATAGTTATGTGAATATATAATTATATGTTTAAATAAACTGATAAAACAAAACATATGCCTATTAAAATACCTAATTAATTCGAATTTTTCCCGCAACTTTTTTGGCCGACTGCCGATAAGTGCCAAGAACAAGTCGAATCTTAAAAAGCTTTGTTCTTGAGAATTATTGAGAGGACAAGTATTTGTCCGTTTCCTGATTATGGCCACAGATATCAAAAAGCCAGGCGCCGTCACGCCCCCACATGGTGAGAATTTCCCGGACGGTATACCGCCCGACAATGGGGCTACTCCCTTGTCAAGTCTGCCGGATAAAACCACCGGCGGCGTTGTCGATCCGGGGCG
>JACPFC010000071.1 GCA_016183175.1 Deltaproteobacteria bacterium | reverse complement strand
GGCTGAGTTACTCCCCGAACTACTGTGTAGCGCATATATAAGGTGATACTCTAAAACGCATGGGCCACGGAAAAAAGCGTCACTCTATTTGCGCGTGAACAAGCAACTTCAAGTTATCTTATCAAGCGGCTGTTTTCAATGAAAACCATTGCAGGTACGCAGACTCACCGTGCCTCTCATTTCAACAACCACTTCAAAAGCGGCCGCATGAGGTCGTCGTGACCCCCGATTTCGGGGTGCGGCGCCATGAGGATCACGCGGCCGCTTCCGTAGCCAAAGGCCACCATGGCCGGAAGATGATTGTCGGCGCCGGTGGCCAGGACGGTGATTTTGGCCTTGCCGTCGGGTTCAAAATAGGGGCCCGCCATGTAAACGAAATTCTGCGTCAAAGGGGCGCTTTTGTAGCCCTGGAGCAGGGCGTTGTCGGTATTCAACACAAAAGGGATGTTGGCCCAATGCCCCGCGTAATAATCCGCGATCTTGTTCAAATCGCCGCCGATGGTGGCGGCGCCGTCAAACAAATCCAGTGAATACCCCGACTCGTCATCGTAAACGGCGTTTATCCACTGCACCCTGTCGGCGGCAAAATAGGCCCCGGCGCAGATTCCCAAATAGGCCCCGCCGCTTTTTATAAAATTGCGGATCCGGCCCTTTCCAGTCGCATTGATGAATTTGTTGTACCACGGCGCGTAGCCCCCGGGGATGAGAAGGACGCGGTAACCCGAAAGCGGATCCGCCCCGCCGTTGAGATCCTTTGGCGATATCGTGTTGTGGGAATACTTAAGGCGCGAGAGCATTTGCTCAAGGTAGGCCACCCCTTCGGGCCAGACTCCGTAATCCTTGAAATAGGCCCCCCCGGATTTATCGCTGTAAACGGCAAAGTCGATCTTGTCTTGCGCCGGAGCCGGGGGAGACAAAAGAAGGATGAAAAAACCCGCGACCAGGATGGAGGCGGTCTTTCCGCGTTTAATCACGACCGAAGCATACCGTTTTTTCGATGGAATTTCCAGCGCACTCGTGTCAGAGTCGTTTCGTTCCATAGTCTTGACATCATGCCCGACAATGCCTCCAAAAAAAAACTCGCCCTCGTCCTCTCCGGCGGCGGGGCGCGCGGCGCCTTTGAAGCCGGCATCATTCATTACATCCGGACCAAGCTCCCGCCGCAGATCGCCCACAAGCGCCCCTTCGACATCTATTGCGGGTCATCGGTGGGGGCCATCAACACCTGTTTCATGGCCGCCTCCAACCATAACCTCGAATACCAGGGGAGGCGGATTTTCGCCATCTGGAACGAACTGGAACAGGCCAAAATATACCGCCGCGGCGTGGGAATGCTCACCCGGTTTGTCAGCCGTACAATCGCCGGAACCATGCGCCACTTTTTCGGGCTTCAGCCAAAGGCGGAGACGATTCAGAAATTCAAACAATATCACTTCGTCGGCCTGCTCGATACCAGCCCGCTCCCCTTTTTTTTGAAGGAGATCATCGCCTGGAAGCAGATATCGCTGAATGTCCAGCGTGGCTCGCCGTTGGCGGTCAGCGTCACCGCCACCAACGTTCATTCCGGAAAGATGGAGCTGTTTGTCGAAAAGCACCCCTCGGTCAATTACACGGGGCGGCACCGGGCCCACTTTGTCACCGTGGAGGCGCGTCATGCCATGGCCTCCGCCGCCCTTCCCCTCCTCTTTCCCACGGTGCGGGTCGGAAGCAACTTCTATTGCGACGGGGGTTTGCGCCTCAACACCCCCCTTTCGCCCGCCGTCCAGCTGGGGGCCGACAAAATTCTGGTGGTCGGTCTGCATCACAAAACCGAACGGGCCGAACAGGCTGTGGACGAACCTTTCTTGGAGCATCCCCTTCCGCCGACGATGGGGGAAATTCTGGGCAAGGTGCTGAATTCCATCTTTCTCGACAAGCTCGACTACGACATTGAACAGATGGACCGGATCAACCGGGTGATCCAGTGGGGCTCCGAGGTTTACGGCGCCGACTTTTTGGAGAGGGTGAACGGCTATCTCAAGGAGAAGGGATTAAAAGGGGACATCGCCGCGCGGGGCCTGAAGCGATTGCAGGTCATGACCATCTTTCCATCCTCCGACATCCGCACCATCTTTCGGGAATGCGTCGATGACCCGAAATTTTTGAAAAAGAACCTCACAACGTTCGAACGGACCTTGATGAAGGTGCTGGATGTGGATATCCGGCACGGGGAGGATTTCCTTTCTTTTATCCTCTTTATTCCCTTCTACATGAAACGTCTGCTGGAACTTGGCTTCGAGGACGCCCGCAAAAATCATGACCGGTTGGTTGAATTTTTTGAAAGCAATTGAAAACGCCCCCATTGTCTAACTGTCGATAATTATTACCTAAAATACTACCCCAATTAGTTTATGCACCTGACGGCAAAAAACACACAACTTTTATGAGGCGCAGACGATAATAATGGGTGTGGATGAACATTTAAGGGGATTCCAATGAAACCTTGTCTCTTGATTCAGAAGATTCTTGCAGGGACGATTCTTGCCCTCTTTTTTTCTCTTCCTGCCACAGGTCAGGAGCGGGCCGGCTATGTGGTGACCAGCCTCTCCAGTGAAAACAATTTTCCAATTGCCATGGATATCGATTCAACGGGGCGGATCCTCGTTTTGGGCTATGAGGATTTTTCCGATCTTGTTTTTGAAAACACCGGTGCGGGCTGGTTAATGACCGGTTTTGAATATGATCTTGTGCTTATCCGCTACACGAGCGAAGGAGAGCTGGACACAAGTTTCGGAAACGGGACAGGGATGGTCCGGATCGACCGCGGAGATGACGACTGGCCTCTACTTGTCATGGCCCTGGATGACGATTCTATTCTGGTGGGAGGATTCACCATTTTTGACTTAACGGTGGAATTAACCGAGGATGGCGGCGTCAACAGTGAGGGCGAAACGACTGATCTGGTCGCTTTCGACGCCAGTGAGGTCGAACCTTTTTTGATGAAACTGACCCCAGCGGGTGAATTGGATGCGACCTATGGCGGGGGTGATGGTCTTGTCTCATTGGAACCGTTTGCCTCCGGCGCCGTTCAGACGATCCTTGCCGGCAATGCCATGGATGAGATTGTGCTATTTGTCCTTTATATTACGGATGCCGGTGTGACGGTTGATGTAAGTTCGTACGATCAAGACGGCACCAGACAAGACGTTTCTGGTCCGGCGACCTTGTCGTTGTCCAATGAGTTTGTCCTGTCCAATGTGACCATCGATCAGGAGGGACGGATTCTGATCGCGTGGACCGCGTTAGGCGGCGATTTTGCCGTCACGCGCTATCGAACCGACGGTCAACCGGATACGGAATTCGGCGACGCGGGAGGCACTAAAACGGTTGATTATGGCGATGGGGATGTATGCAATCAGGTTGTCCTTGATGAGGAAGGCCGAATCTACCTTGTTGGAAAAACCGGTGTCACAAAGACAGATGGGGATGAGGGGTATGATTTTGCCGTCGTTCGATTGGATGAAAGGGGCCAGGTGGATTCAACCTATGGCGAGGGGGGTTTTGTGATTACCGATATCGGCTCGGATATTGACGAGGCCATCAGCGGCATTTTTGATGCCGAGCAAAGATTGGTTGTGGCGGGGGGCTATCATGTCCTTTTTGAAGACGACCGATTCAGCGTGGCTCGTTACACCTCTGCAGGAGCGCTTGATTCGACTTTTGGAGATTCGGTTGCGCCGGATACGGACGGAGAAACCGATGAAAATGATTCAGGGGGGGCGGCCCCTTCCAATGAGGATAAGGGGGGGTGTGCCTTAAACCGCGCCGGTCAAGGAACGACAAACGGTTTTCTTGTCTTTTGGATCGCTCTTTTGATTGTTTTTTTAAGAAGCGCCCATTTGTGGCGCTGTACCAGACATGCCTAGCCGACAATGACGAAAATCATTCCCATTGCCTCCAACGACGACTTTCTCCAGTGTTACGATTCCAACGAAAATAAAATGCCCGACCAAGGAGAGCTATGCGCCTTTGAAGATGGCGGCGCACTTTTCGCTTTTTCCTATTTAAAGGAGGAATCAGGCGTTTATTTTTTCGAGTCTGCCATGCTTCCTGCTCAGGCACCCGACGGGCATATGGAAGGGGGACAATTCGCCTATATTCCCGGCGATGGGTTCGTCTTCCAAAATATCAGCCTCGACGGCGATTTATTTCTTATGGCCAGCGGAAAAAAGCCGTTTGATGTGTCGTCTTATCGCGTTCTCGGAAATCACTTTTGCGAAGGCCAGTATCGTCCGATACTTGACGATATCCCCGGAACAACGTTCCGAGACATTGTTGATCCGGCCTCCCTGGCGTCCATGAGTTAACCGCCAAGGGCCGTCTGGCCAAGTACATCGGCGATTACACTATTGTTCTCGATGCCGATTGGACAAGGGATCTTTTTGAGGGAGAAGTTGCCCCGAATACGGCGAAAATCAACGATTTTAGAGCCGTTGTTATCCACGAAGCCTGCCACGCCGATGATCCTTATCTTATCGGCGCTTCATTAACCCGCGACGACTACAAAAGGATTGATGAACAGTTGAAAAAATTTCCTGATCCTTTTTTGCGTGATCTCGAAAAGTCTGCTCCTTCTGCCGCTTGGCGTGTTGAAAAGGCGCGTCGGCTTGCGGAAAACAACGACTTTTTTAAAAAGGATTTTGAAGGGCTGAAAGATGAATACCGGTGGGCTAATTACCCTCTCTCTGACGCCAAGGCCTATCAATTGACGATCATCAAAACCCTGACGGAAGCGAAAGCATACCTTGCCGAAATAAACTATATGCTCAACCAAGGGATTAAGAACTTTTCACAAGGCTTTGTCGGCTCCGACCTTTCGTATCTTTTACAATACCTCGATATTCTCTGTGATTTGAGCGAACTCCCGGACGGAAAGGAATTTCTCAAACAGCACCTGAAACTTTTGGGTAAAAGTTCAGCGCTCCGGGGTTTTTTGATTGTCGGTCCTCGGGCCTCATTTTTGAGATCGCCTTATTATACAGATCGCCTGACGAAATTACTGAAGGCTATTGACTTGTGATCGGGTAATTGTTGCTTTAGCTAATGGGTTTTGTTATGCTGTATTTGAAGTGAGCGTTGAAATTACAAGTCTATGACTTTACTCGAGCGTATCACAAGAGATCCAAAGATCTGCCACGGCAAGCCCTGTATCAAAGGCACGCGGGTCATGGTGTCGGTTATTTTGGACAATCTGGCGGCAGGAGAAACCGGAGAAGCCATTCTTAAAAGTTACCCTTCCCTGACCCAGGAGGATATTCAGGCGGCTGTTGCCTATGCCGCGGAGCTTGCCAGGGAGCGATACATCCCTTTTCCCTCTGAACATTTGCATGGATTTTAAAATTGACGAGAATTTGCCTGATGAGCTCTCTGATCTGCTCAAAGAGCGTGGGCATGCGGCTTGCACCGTTCTCGAACAAAAATTGGGAGGCCGCCCTGATACTGAAATCATCGATGTTTGTCTTGGCGAAAAAAGGGCTTTAATCACACTGGACTGGGATTTTTCCGATATCCGGCAGTACCCTCCGGAAAAATATGCAGGTATCATTCTTTTAAAACCACAGAGCCAGTCTAAAACAAGAATTCTGTCTCTTTTAAAACAATGCATGCCCTTATTGGATGCAGAACCTATTACAGGGCAGTTGCTTATTCTTGAGCCAGGAAGGTTGCGAATTCATGAGCCTTCAGGCGCGTAGAGGAGCAGGCGGGAGGCGTTTTCGCCGTTTTCTTCCACATATTCGTCCATACTTTTAATCAACCGGTCGATCTCCTCGATTTCCCGGTTGAGCGAGGTCATGGCGACATGAAGGGTGACGGAGAAATTTTTTCCCCCGGCGGTAAAGGGGTGATTGGCCAGATTGTTCAGCAGGCGCTCCCAGGTGGCCCGCGCCTCATCGAGCTTCGTGTGGGGTTGAAGGAGGACAAACCGGTCGTTGTCGAGGCGGGCCAGAAGGTCGCTCCCCCGGATGTCGCGGACCAGATACTGCGCCACATCCTTGAGGATTTGTTCCGCTGTTTTTTTTCCGTATTTTTTATTCATTTCGAAAAACTGGTCGATGTGAAAAAGGGACATGGTCAGCGGAAAGTCATACCTCCGGGAGCGCCTCCGTTCTTCGGCAAGCCGGGTGTTGAAGTAGTGTTTGTTGTAAACCGAGGTGAGGGGGTCTTTCAGATAGGAGGAGATCTGATTTTCCGAAAGGTTCCAGTAGACCTGCTCCCATTTCTTGTGCTCGAGGGCGCGCATGACCGCCATGGGGAGGATGGGGGATTCCAGTTCGTGCCGGTTCAGATAATCGCTCGCCCCCGCTTTTTTGGCCGCGATCGCGGTTTTTTCCTCGCCGTCATTGACGATCAATATCGCGGGGAGGGTGTTTCCGGAGAGCCGCCGGGATTCGCCCAAAAGATCGAGGCTCGTCATTCCGGAAAGGCCATTGTCGATGATCAGGAGGGCAAAGCCTGTCTCCTGCATCAACGTGACCGCCTCGGGGCCGCTTGGGGCAAAGACGAGCTCAAAACCCTTCAACCCCCGTTCAAAAACCGGGTGATTGCGGGCATTCCCGTCCGCAATTAATATTTTGATTTTTGGAGCCATTCTACTTGGGGCCCTTTCGGCCCGTTTGTTGCTACACGCGTCTATTTATTTTCGGGCCTCAAACCCGCCTGCCAATCCGGCGGGCAGGTGGCCCCAAACCCCGCGCTCACAACTGGCAAAGCCAGATTGCTCGCTTAGACATGAATTTTAAAATTTTATCAGGAAAAAAGGGGGAGAAAAAGGGCGAAGTTATTTTTTTTCTAATCTTTTGGAATTATTGGAATTAATCGACTGCCATTGGAGGGGTATTTGGGGCAGGAAGGGAAAAAGGAGAAAAAATCCATGACGCACCGAGTCGAACCTTCCCTCTTGTTCCCCGCCGCTTCATGGTTATAATTCAAGGTATGTCCCTTGAACGCCGGCAAGACGAGTTCCTCGACTCACAGGTCGTCACCGAAAAACAGATTCGGGTCAAAAAGCCGAGGATGTACGCGGTGATCCTGTTGAACGACGATTACACCCCGATGGATTTCGTGGTGTGGCTCATTCAAACCGTTTTTCACAAGCAGATCGATGAGGCCACGCGACTGATGATGGATGTCCATCTGAAAGGCAAGGGGGTCTGCGGCGTTTTTACCTGCGATGTGGCGCGGACAAAGGTGACTGTGGTTAAAGAACTCGCCAAAAAGCATGAACATCCGTTAGAATGTATTATGGAAGCGGCCTGAAGAAGAAGTCGGAAGACAGGAGTCTAAAAAAATGTTGGTTACCGAGGAACTGGAAAAAACGCTCGAACGGGCCTATCGGGAGGCAAAAACCCGCCGGCATGAGTACATTACGCTGGAGCACCTCCTCTATGCCCTGACTTACGACCCCGTTGCCTCCCGGGTCCTTGCCGTCTGCGGCGCCGACCTCGAAAAGATCCGCCGCGATCTCTTGGAATTCCTCTCGGAACATCTGGAGGCGCTTGATGGCGATGTCGAAAGCATCGAGCCACAGTACACCATCGGGGTTCAGTTTGTTCTGCAGGTGGCGGCGGCCCATGTCCAATCGGCCCAGGCTGGGCTGGTAGCCCAAGCCGGCCTGGCGGCCGGAAAAAACCAGATGGACGGCGGCCATGTGCTGGCGGCGATGTTCCGCGAAAAAGAGTCGCACGCCGTCTATTTTCTGGCCCGGCAGAATGTCTATCGCTTCGATGTCGTCCGTACCCTGTCGCACGGCCTTAAAAAAGAGGCCCTGCCGCTTCTCCCCCCGCCCGAAACGGAATTTGACGAGGAAGGGAGGCCCGCAAAAAGCCGCGACCCCCTCACCCGTTTTTGCATCAACCTGAACGAGAAGGCCGCGCGAGGCGCCATCGATCCGCTGATCGGCAGGGAAAAAGAGATGGAGAGGACCATTCACATCCTGGTCCGCCGGCGGAAGAACAACCCGATCTTTGTCGGCGACGCCGGCGTTGGAAAAACCGCCATCGCCGAGGGACTGGCGCTCCGGATTGTCAACAGGGAGGTTCCCAATTCGCTTCGCGACTCGGTCCTTTACGCCCTCGACATGGGGGCCCTTTTGGCGGGCACCAAATTCCGCGGGGAGTTTGAAGAGCGGCTTAAAGGGGTCATTTGCGCGATGACCGAAAAAAAGAACCGGATTCTCTTTATCGATGAAATTCACACGATCATCGGCGCCGGGGCCGTTTCCGGGGGGGCGCTGGATGCCTCGAACATCCTGAAACCGGCGCTGGCCAATGGCGATATCCGTTGTATCGGCACCACCACGTACAAGGATTACCGGACCGTGTTTGAAAAAGACCATGCCCTCTCGCGCCGCTTCCAGAAGATCGACGTCGCGGAGCCGACCTCGGAGGAATCCCGGCGGATTCTTAAAGGGTTAAAGAGGCACTATGAGTCGTTCCATGGAGTGGCCTATTCCGATTCGGCGCTTAAAAGCGCGGTGGATCTTTCGGCCCGATATATCACCGACCGGTTTTTGCCCGACAAGGCCATCGATGTGATGGACGAGGCGGGGGCGGAGGTAAAACTAAAATTCCAAGTCCATCCGCCGAAGGCGGACCAAAATCGGGGATCAGTTCCGCGCGTTTTGTCGCGGGATATCGAGGGGGTGGTCTCGCGGATGGCCAAGGTACCCGCACATTCCGTGAAGATGGATGACCGCGAAAAGCTCAAAAACCTGGGCAGAGACCTCAAGCTTCTTATCTACGGCCAAAACGAGGCGATCGATCAGGTCGTTCGCGCGATCCAACTCTCCCGTTCGGGTCTTGGCGAGCCTTCCAGCCCGATCGGATCTTTTTTGTTTGCCGGCCCCACCGGGGTGGGAAAGACGGAACTGGCCCGCCAGTTGGCGCATGTATTGGGGATCGAATTCACCCGCTTCGACATGAGCGAGTACATGGAAAAACACACCGTCTCGCGGCTGATCGGCGCGCCGCCGGGATATGTGGGCTTCGATCAGGGGGGTCTCTTAACCGACGCGATTCACCGGAACCCGTATACAGTCCTGCTTTTGGATGAAATTGAAAAGGCGCATGAGGATATTTACAATATTCTGCTTCAGGTGATGGATCACGCCGCCCTAACCGACAACAACGGCCGGAAATCAGATTTCAAGCAGGTGGTACTCGTCATGACCACCAATCAGGGGGCGCGCGAAAGCATGGTCCGCACCATCGGTTTTGAAAAGGAGGAGTACGAGGACAAGAGCTTAAAGGCGATTGAAAAGGCCTTTAATCCGGAGTTCCGCAATCGGTTGACCGCCATTGTCCGGTTTAATGCGCTCGATATGACCATTGCCGAACAGATTGTGGAAAAGATGGTCAGCGAGCTGGAGGAGCGTCTGAAAGGGAAAGGGGTCACGCTTACCCTGGAACCTTCCGCACGCAAGTACTTGGCCGAAAAAGGTTTCGACGCGAAGTTCGGCGCCCGTCCCATCCGTAGGCTGATTGAAACCGAAATATCCCATGTCCTTTCCTCCGAAATCCTCTTTGGAAAACTTTCAAAGGGGGGGAATGTGGTGGTTCGAAGCGAAGAGGGGAAGCTGAAGTTTGATTTTTAATTCTCGTAATTCGTTCACGTTTTTCGTTCTTCGGGTCCGCCTGAGGCGGATGCGCATCCTAATGGAAAAAGTCAGAACTTGGTTTACCAATAACCCGGAACAATTCCAAGATTTTTCTACAGGAGAAGAGACTCATACTCCGGAAACTGAATAGTCATTCATTTTCTATAGAAGAAATTCCCGGAGATTTCCGGAAGAAAACAGATTGCGTGAACGAAGGAAATTCTGATTCCAATTCGAACGCGCACGCCGAGGCGAAATGAAGGAAGGTGGAACGCGCCTTCGAACTTCCGGGCGGCGCCCGGCCCTTCCCACCCTCCACCCTCCGAGTGAGCAAAACCCGCGCCTTCTCCGCCTGCGGCGGATCAGTCACGCTTTTTGCGTTTGCCCGCTGTGCGGGCGATGGAGCAAGCCGCGCCTGCCCGCCTTTGGCGGGCACCCACTGGGTCATCCGCCTACGCTCACGCTTCGGCGGACAAGCACGGCTTGCACCGAAGGTGTCCCTTCGGGACAGTTTGCCCCTTTCGGGCCATCAAGAGGAGCGGGGGACGCTTGGTTTTGATTTCAGCCTGGGCCATCCAAATACCCCGATCAATTAACGCCCAGGCGGTTTGCGTTTTTTCTCATT
>JACPFC010000070.1 GCA_016183175.1 Deltaproteobacteria bacterium | reverse complement strand
CGGCGGAAAAAAATCGGACATTCCGGTTTTGATCAACATGCTCGGCTCCAAAAACCGGATGAACTGGGCCCTTGGCGTGGAAGATATCGAAGAAGTTGCGACGGAAATCCGCGACCTGGTGAAAAAACAGCCCCCCTCCTCTTTTCTTGAAAAATTGAAAATGCTCCCGACGCTGGCCAAAATCGGCTCGTATGCGCCAAAAAAGGTCTCGTCCGGTAGCTGTCAGGAAATTGTTTTAACCGGCGATGAGATCGATCTGACAAAATTTCCCATCATCCAGTGCTGGCCCAAAGACGGCGGGTCCTTTATCACCTTCGCCTGCACGATTTCCAAAGACCCGGACAACGGAATCCGAAACGTCGGCATGTACCGTCTGCAAATTCTCGATAAAAAGACAACGGCGATGCACTGGCAGATTCACAAGCATGGAAGCCAGCGGTACAGGGAATTGAAGAAAAAAATCCCGGTGGCGGTCTATCTTGGGGGGGATCCGGCGCTGATATTTGCCGGGGCCTGCCCCCTTCCCGACAATTTCGACGAGTTTCTCTTTGCCGGATTTTTAAGGAAAAAGGCGGTCGAGCTGGTCTCCTGCAAAACAGTAGAGCTGGAAGTCCCCGCTAACGCCGAGATGGTCATCGAGGGATATGTCGATCCCGAAGAGCCTTTGGTCGATGAAGGTCCCTTCGGCGATCATACCGGATACTATACTCTGGTCGACAAATATCCGGCGTTTCATGTGACGGCGATCACACACCGGAAACAAATGATCTATCCGACAACCATTGTCGGCCGGCCGCCGATGGAAGATGGATACATGGGGCTGGCGATCACCCGGATTTTTTTGCCGCTTGTCCAACTCACCTTTCCCGAAATAAAAGACATGAATATTCCGGTGGAGACCTGTTTTCACAACCTGGCGATCATTTCGATCAAAAAAACCTACCCCGCCCATGCCCAAAAGATCATGAGCAGTCTCTGGGGAATGGGGCAGTTGATGTTTTCCAAGTGCATCATCGTCGTGGACGAGGATGTGAATGTGCAAAATCTCTCCGAGGTGGCCTGGCGGGTGGGGAACAACATCGATGCCAAGCGCGACATCGTCTTTACCGAGGGGCCGGTGGATGCGCTGGACCATGCCTCGCCGCGGTTCGGCATCGGCAGTAAAATGGGAATCGACGCCACGCGCAAATGGAAGGAGGAAGGATATGATCGCCAGTGGCCGCCGGATATCGAGATGGATGAGGTGACGCGCAGGAGGATTGACGAAATCTGGGGCCGGCTGGGAATTGACAACCCGGACAGGAGCAACTAGGATGGAATAACAAGGAGATCGACTATGGAAAACATTCAGGTTTCACCCCCTGCCCCTCTTTCAATGGGGACCGGCCTTAAGCCGCTTGTCAGCTTGACCGACAATGCCGCGGCCAAGGTGAGGGCCTTCAGGGAGAAAACGCCCGATGCAAAGGACAAGATGTTCCGCGTTTTTGTGGAGGGGGGGGGATGTAGCGGGTTTCAGTACGGGTTTACCTTTGATGAACTCCGCGCCGGAGATGAAAAAGTGGCCTGTGGAGATATCGATGTTCTGATCGATCCGCAGAGCAAAACCTATCTGATGGGGTCGGTGGTCGATTTCGTGGAGGATTTCAAGGGCTCCGGCTTTACGGTGAGAAACCCCAACGCCAAAGGTTCCTGCGGGTGCGGCACGTCATTTACCGTTTAAGTCACGTTTTTACTTCAACAAAAAAACCCCGTGAGATGGCGGCTTTCGCCTATCTCACGGGGTAGATAATCAATCTATCGTTTGAGGAGATGCCTTTCCGCCTTTCTGGAGTCTCAAAACCATTCCGGGCGCCGGTGACTCTTTAGAGCCCCCATTCCCTCATGCGGTTGGTTTCTCCGGGTATCTGGAGTTTTACCCCAGCGAACTACCCGGCCGCCTCCGCTTCAGGGATTTCTGGCGCACCGAAAAAGTCAGCAACTTTTGACCCATGGGATCTGTGGGCCTTTATGTTGCCTGTCCTCCTCTAAGATTTCCCAGGGCCTTTATGGTTTTTTCCCGCCCCTCTGGAGGCCCGCTTCCAAGCCTCAACTCCCCTGTTCTTGCCCCCTTCCCTCCTTGCGGATGGAAGAGGCCTTGAACTCCGAAGTGTCGGGACGATGTCCCTTCCAAGGTGCGGAATATGCCTTAAGGTTTCCCTTGAGGCAGGCCATTATGGCCTTTGTGCCCGCGAATTGCTCCCCCGTTTGAAAAAGCGCCTCATCCTGGTTCCGGTCCCTCGGCCCGCGGCCCGCCTCACGGCTTGCCCTGTTGCCGATTCGGATGAAACGCCTTCTCGGCTGACGCCGGGAGAGTCAACCCGTTCGCGCCGGCATTTCCTCAAACGATACATTGATTATCAATGATCCTCGGGGGGATCGAAGGTTCTCGTTCCTCGCTTCCGCTCGGAACTGCGATCCTCAAATACCCCCGAACCCCGCGCTCACCGCCGGCAAGGCCGGACGGTTCGCTTTTTCTCTTTGAGGGTTGAGCCCGTTTAAACCACAACTCTTTCAAAACTTCGACAAAAAAATTTTTGGAATTTTTAAGTAGCCGATATCATGGTGAAAAAATTGTCAGAAAAAAGTTATCCACAGGGGTGGATGAAACTATCCCCGTCAAAGGTACCCGCAAAGGCCCTGTTTATCAGGCTTGGAAAGTTTTATTTTTTCCGGCGGGTTGTGCTGGGGAAAAGTTCGGGCAAGATTGCGGAATAACGGAAGAAATCTGAAAAAGTTATTCACAACCGTAAATTGGCAAACAAAGAGAGTGCCTTTGTCTTCACAATTTTCGTAAGCCGCTCTGAGTTGGCCTGTTTTGCCGGCAGATGGGACCGGCGGGAACGAAAATTGCTCCGTCAAAAGGACTCTCTTTGTTTGCCAGGGATTACAATTTGTCGCGTCGTACCATCACGAATTTCAAATTGAACTTTGTAGTCAAACTCCGCTTCCAGCTCGCGGATTTTGTCCCCCCACTCCACCACACAAATTCCGTCGCTTCCGAAATATTCCTCAAAATCAATTTTTTGGAATTCGGCGAACGTATTGATCCGGTAGAGATCAAAATGGTACAGGAGCCCCTTTGTGGTCGGGTACTCGTGGAGCAGGGTGAATGTCGGCGAGGTGACGAAATAATCGGGGTCGCCGTTTAAGCCCGCAAAAAGGCCGCGGACAAAGGTTGTTTTTCCGGAGCCCAAATCGCCGCAGAGGGCAACGACATCCCCTTTTTTGAGTTTCTTTGAAAAATCAGCGGCGAATTTTTCGGTTTCGGTTGGCGATTTGGAGAGGAAGGGTTTCACGTAACTTAGCAAAGAGAGAGAGTCCATTTGACGGAGCAATTTTTGTTCCCGCCAGTCCCATCTGCCGGTGAAACAATTCAACTCCAAAGCGGCTTACGAAAATTGCGAAGACAAAGGGACTCTCTCTCTTTGCTAATAGAATATATTGGTCAATACCTCTTTATTTTTCCGCAAAAATTCATACCCAAGGTCCAAATTGTTCGCAACGTCAGTAGCCAAGACCACCCGCCTC
The DNA here is from genome assembly GCA_016183175.1 of Deltaproteobacteria bacterium. Lineage (NCBI taxonomy): Bacteria > Pseudomonadati > Myxococcota > Myxococcia > Deltaproteobacteria bacterium. The sequence goes on along the minus strand of JACPFC010000070.1, from coordinate 69 downwards.
TTTTGGGCCAACAAATCACCGACCAATCCGTGCAAAAAACATCCAAACAACAACGCTTCTGTTCGTTGC
>JACPFC010000069.1 GCA_016183175.1 Deltaproteobacteria bacterium | reverse complement strand
ACCCGCGTGATCACGCGGCAGTTGGTGAAGGAGGCGGCCCAAGAGGTGCCGATTGCTCGGTAAACAAAAGAATGTCCATCATTCATGACGCACTGAAAAAGGCGGAGCAGGAGCGCGCCACCAAGCGGGAGCAAACCGGGGGGGCGGAATCCCAAAAGCCTCCCGCCGAGTATAATCCGTTTGGCGGGTCAAAGCCCCCCGCAGGTCCAAATCCGTTCAAAATCGATGACGCCCCGCCGCCGCGGACAAAAACATCCGCCACGCAAATGATTCTTCTCGTTGTTCTTGTGGGGGCCCTTGGGGGTTTTGTCTATTGGCGCTTTTTCCACAAGACGTCACCGGGCGGGGCGGGGAAGCCCAAAATAGCCGCCGCCCCGGAGACCTCCTCCCCAAAGACAGTACTTCCCCAAAAGACGGCCCCCCTTCCGGATGATGCGACCGACGCTGAAAAACTGCGGCACGACGCCCTCACCGCCTACAGCCTCGGCGATTTTGAAAAAAGCCGGGAGGGATGGGATCGCCTGACCCTCCTTGCCCCGACCGATTCCGAGGTTTACAACAATCTGGGGCTGACGCTCAAAAAACTAAGTAAGACAAAGGAGGCGAAGGAGGCCTACGAAAAGGCGCTGGGGTTGAAGCCCGACTATCCGCAGGGGCTGAACAACCTGGGGGTCCTGCTGATGGAGGGGGGCGACCGCGTCCGGGCAAGGGGGCTTTTTGAAAGGGCCGTGAAACTGAACCCCTCGTACGGGGAGGCCTTCTTCCACCTCGCCGCTGTTTTGGAAAATGAGGGCAACGGGACGCTCGCCGTCAAAAATTACGAGGAGTTTTTGCGCCTGAAGCCCGACCTCGATCCGACGCTCAAGGCGCAGGTGGAAATTCGCATCGCCGTCTTGAAGGCCAAAGGGGGCCAATGATTTTAAATGTTCCAACCCCTCCTCTCTCTTAAAAAACTGAAGAGACCCGATTTGCTGGGAATCGATCTCGGCTCCCAGTGCGTCAAAATCGTAAAAATGGGCCGCAGACCCAATGATAAACTGGCCGTCGAATTCTGCGGGCTCTACCCCATCCCGCGCTCGTCTCCCGATTTTGAATCCGACCTTCACGGCGCCGTAAAGGAGGCGGGACTCGCGGGCCTTTCGGCCGCTGTCTGTCTTGACGACACCTCCCTCAAGACCCGCAAGATGGAACTTCCGGCCATGCCGGATGCCGATCTGAAGGAGGCGGTGCGATGGAACATGCGCGAGGCGGTGGAGGGGCCAGTTGCCGACTACTCCATCGCCTCTTCGTTGATTGAAGAGACAACCGCCGGCGGAAAAGTGCGGCAGACCCTTTTGGGGTATGCCGTCAAAAAAAAATCGGTCATCGACCTGATGAATCTGGCGACCCGCATCGGGCTAAAACCTTCGGCCATCGAGCCGTCGGCGGTTTCCCTGGCGTCGGCGGTCGACCGCGCCTGGCCGTCCGATGACCTCTGGATCGCGGGGATCGACCTCGGGGCCGAAAAGGTTGTTCTGACCATTCTGGGGCGCGGGCGTTTTTATTTTACGCGCCTCCTTCCGGGATTAAGGTCTTCCGATGCGAAGGAAAACGGTCCGGAATTCATGAAAAAACTGGCGGGGGAAATCCAGAACTCGCTCGACGCCTTTTCGGTGGCCTTTCATCAGGAAACGATCCACCGGATCTCTCTTTCGGGCGGCGGGGCGGGGATCGGGGAACTCCCCGAATATCTCGCGAAAAACCTCGCCATCCAAACTTCCCGGCTCGATCCCTTTGCCGGAATGGAAATGTCCGATCAGGCCAAAAAAACCGTGGCGGACAAGGGGTATCTTTTTTCGCAGGCGGTGAGCCTCGCCTGGATGAACGGATGATTCAGCGGATCAACCTAATCGAGAGGGAGCCGTTCAAGTTCAGCTACCAGAGGCTGATCCATGGCATCGCCGCGGTGATTTTTTTGTGCGTCCTTCTCTACGGGAGCCAGATTTTGCGGCAGGTATTGGGAAAAGCGAAGATAAGGCAGATTCAGGAGGAGCTGGCCGGACTGAAGGCGAGACAGGAGCAGTTGATGAAAAAGGCGGAGCCCGAGTGGAAGGGGAGCGCCGCGGCCGCGCAGTTGAAGGGGATTTTTTCATCCGCCATCGTCTGGAGCGATGTCTTACGGGACGTAACCGGGCGTCTCCCCCCCTCGGTATGGCTGACCGGCTTCAAGACGGGGGGGATGGGAAACGGAAAAGAAGAGGCAAAAGAGGGAAAAAAGGAGGGGAAAAAAGAGGCCAAAAAAGAGGCGCCGAAAAAGGGACCCGGAAGCGGCTTCAAACGGTTCGCAAACTTCTTTGCAAATGCATGGAGATTGCGGGTCAAGAACCTGAATGACAAAAACGGACTTAAAGCAGATCGCAACCTCGCGCGAAATCATCCTCGCCCTTTTTTTCATGGCGGCCATTCTGTTCCTTTTCATGCGCATCCTTTACGCGCCGAAGGCAAAGGATATCGCCGCCCTCAAGGGGGAGATAAAAACTTTGCGGACGCAAAAAGAGGCGATGGTCAAATTCATCGATGCCGTAGCCAAACAGCCCCCTTCCGAAATTCCCCCGGCCGCTTCCGACCTCGACCCGCGGACGGCGGTGATTCTGGGGCAAAAAGAGCCCGAGATTTCCGATATCGCCTCGCTGATGGCAAAGGTGACCGAGGCCGATTTTTTGCAGGGGACGAGACTCGACGCATTCAAGTTTCTCGATTCATCCCAGGAAAAGGGGTACTCAAAGAGGGCGTTTGTTTTGGAGGCCCGCGGCACTTTCGCGGGGGTCTTTTCTTTTGTCGAAAAGATCGAGAAACTGCCGGCCCTGGTTTCAACCGACGCCCTTTCGCTGGAGGAGGATCCGGAAAGGGCCGGCGAGGTGCAACTCAAACTGGAGGGGACCCTCTACCAGACCAAAGGGGGCGACCCGCCCAAGGAGGATAAAAAACAATGACAAAACCAATTTTCCTTGCCGTTCTCGCGGCGCTCCTGTTTTTTGGACCGACGGCGACCTTGCAAGCGGAGACCACCGACGGTTCGCTCTCCGACCTGTCGGTGGAGGGCTTTAAAACAGAAGAGGCTGTTCCCGCCGGGCCGCGCAATCCTTTCGAGCCGGGGACATCCGCGGAGGGGCAGACGGCCCCCGCCCTGACCCTGGAAGGGATCATCGTCGGTTCATCGGCGCGCTTTTGCCTCATCTCTGGAAAGGTGCTCAAAGAAGGGACCCTCCTTGGGAACTATCTGATCTCCCAGATCCGCTCGGACGAGGTGGTCTTGAAATCGACCGCGGGGGAAATCCGGGTCCGGATGAACAATTTTATTCCGAACGGAAAGGAGCCCTTAAGCGGTGTGTACGACATCTCTTTTCAGAGCGCCGGCCTGAAGGAGGCCTTAAGGCTCGTTGCCGCCGCCGGCAGTTTCAACCTCATCCTCCCCGAAAACATGGCGGGACGGGTTTCGGTGATTTTCCACAACACCGAGCTCAAAGACGCGCTCGCCTCCATCTTAAGGGTCAACAGCTTCGAGTTCGCCGAGGAAAACAAGATCATCCGGGTGGGAAAGCCGGAGGAATTTTTGGGCGACACCTATTTCGAGACGGCGCAGATCGCGCTTAAATACGCGACCGCCAAGGATCTGGTGAGCACCGTCAAGCCCATCCTTTCCGAAAAAGGGGCGGTGATCGCCGACGAGAGGACCAACGTCATCTCGGTGAAGGACCGGCAGAAGATCATCGAGGATGTCCGGGCGCTGGTGGCCAAGGTGGACCGGAAGGACCAGCAGGTGCGCATCGAGGCCAAAATTGTCGATGCCACAAGGAATTTTTCGCGCTCGCTGGGCATCCAGTGGGGCTTTTTGAAGGACACAGGCCAGGTGCAGGGGTTTGGCCTGTCCGATGTCGGCAGTTCCTCGGAAACCGACAATCCGTTCAACTTCAACTTTCCGGCCACGACACCGACCTCCGGGATGGGGATCATCATCGGCAATCTGGTCAACAACACCGATCTGGAGGCGCAGATCACCGCCGCCGAGGCCAAAGGGGACATCACCATCATTTCTCAACCCTCCGTCACCACCCTGAACAACGCCCCGGCCAAGATAAGGAGCGGGCTTAAAATTTACGTCAAAAAACCCACCTCGTCGGTCGCCATCAGCAGTGCGACGTCGGGGAGCGGCGGCTCCGGCCTGGAAGAGATCGAGACCGGCATTCAACTGGAGGTCACCCCCCAGATATCCATCGACAACAGCATCAAGCTGAAAATATCAGCGAAGGAAAGCGAGGCCGATTTTTCGCGGACGGTGGACGGCATCCCGTCGGTCATCGACAACACCGCCTCGACCACCGTCTTTGTCCGCGACGGGGAGACCACCGTCATCGGGGGGCTGTTCAAAGTCAAAAAAACAACCCAGACAAGGGGGGTGCCGGGCGTCTCGAGCATTCCGGTCATCGGGTGGCTTTTCAAGAACAAGTCGAAGACCAAGGACAATCTGGAGCTTTTGATTTTCATCACGCCGCGGATTGTGCGCGACGGGGCGGTGGCCGTCTCCGCAAAACCGGCGGGCGTTGTGGCGACAGTGTCCGAAAAATCCGAAAAGGAAAAACTGGAGGCGGAGACAATCGAATCGTCCTCTGTGGAAACGGACGACGCCCCAAAACCGCGACGGAGGTCGGAGAGGTTAAAACAAAGGAATTAAGGGGTGGGGAGAGGCAAAATATTCCCTCTCCCGAGAATCCAGTTCGGATCCCATTTTTTCTTTAGCGCAACCATCCTTGCGATTGTCTCCCGTGAATGCTGAATCGGCAGATAGTCGCGGTGGATTTTCCCCAGCCCATGCTCGCCGGCCACCCCTCCCCCGCTTTTTACCGCCCGCCGGCACTGTTCGAGGACAAAGTCATGAATCGTCCTCTTCTCGGCTGAATTTTTTGTCAAAAAATTCCAGTGGGGGTGGCCGTTGCCGATATGGGCAAAGACAAGGAACGGAATTTTGAGCGCGAGGAGCCTAAGGCTCTCTGCATAAACCCATTCCATCATCGGCAACAGTTGATGGATGGGCACCCACCAGTCGGTTGAAATTTTTCCTCCCCCTTCTTCATGGAACCGCCTCGCCTCTTCGTTGACCGTGGCTGGAATATGGTGCCGCCAAGTCCGGATATCGTCCTTTTGTTTTTCCGATTCCCCAAAAAATATCGATTCGCTCCAGTCGGGATGCCCGCGTTCGCGGTAAAAGGCCTCGACCCACTGTAACCACTCGTCAGACCTGTCGGACTTGCCACCTGGTGGCTTGTCGGACCCGTCTGACTGATACTCCTGCTTCAAATAAATCACGCTCTTTGTCCCCTCCGGGAACCGCGGCGCATCCGGGTGCTTTGCAAAAATTTCAAACGCCCCCGGGCCGATCAACTCGACCGCGCGTGGCTTGAGGGACGATTGCACCGTCTTCACCACAAATTCAATCGAGGCCAAAAAATCGTTGAAGGGAATCAGAAGAGAGAAATGACCACGAGAATGCGGGAGAACGGCACAAGTCACTTCGGTAATGAGCCCCAGTGTTCCCTCCGAACCGATCATTTCATCGATTGCTTCCCCCTCCAGAAAGTACCCGGCGCGGTTCTTCGAGGAAATGACAGGCATCCGGGATCGCTTGAGAATTCTTTCTTCTCCCGTCGCGGTGAGAATTTTCAGTTCGCGGACATACTGCCTTGTCGGGCCGTACAAAAAAGTGTCCTCTCCCGTTGCGTTCGTCGCCACCGTCCCCCCCAGTTGGGCCTCTTTATAACTGGTGGGATCGGGGGGATAAAAATATCCCGCCTGCGCGGCCGGAGCCGCTCCGGCGCGGCGAAGGCCCGCCTCGGCGACGCGCGCCTTAAAATCGCCGAGCAAAACCCCCGGCTCGGCGCGGGCCAGAACCTCGCCGGTTTTGGGGTCTTTCCACACATCGAGAAACCGGTCCTTTTTTTCGAGCGCCACGACAAGCCCCGAATCGGCCGACGACGAGCCGGTAAGCGACGTCCGGCTCCCGCAGAAGGTGACCGGGAGCTTGCGCTCATTGCATTCTTTAAGTATCTCGGCAACATCATGGAAATCCCGCGCAAAACAGAGGGCGTCGGGATTGCCGGTATAAGTCGGATTATCCTTGTAAGTCTGAATTCGTTCGTCCGATTTGAGGATAAAAGAGCCGGAATGGGGAAGATTCACGCGACACTCCTCACCGATGTCTGACGATCCAGCTGTTTCAATGCTTTTTCGGTCGGCCAAAAACGCCCCGGAATGGTCGTGTTGCATCTGGGGCATTGCGAATTGTTCAAATGATAGCCGGTCACCCTGAATCCGACCCGTTCAATCAACAACTCCCCACACTGGGGACACCACGTATTTTCCCATTTGCCCGTTTGACCCGGCAGGTTTCCGGAATAAATAAATTTCAACCCCTCGGCGGCCCCGATTTCGCAGGCACGGATCAATGTCTCGGGGGGCGTATTGTCCGGATCGGTCATCTTGTAGTCTTTGTGAAAGGCGGTCACATGCCAGGGGATTATTGGCGAGACGCCTGACAGAAACCTGGCGATCCCTTTCAGCTCTTCATCGGAGTCGTTGAAGCCGGGAATGATCAACGTCAGGACCTCCAGCCAGAACCCCTTTCCATGGAGCATTTCAATCGTCTTGAGGACATTGGCCAAGACCCCGCCCAGGCTTCGGTAATTTTTGTCGTTAAAGGATTTAAGATCCACTTTATAAAGATCAACCCACGGCCTGATATACTCGATGACTTCAGGTGTTCCATTTCCATTGGATACATAAGAGGTTATAAAACCTTCTTTTTTCGCCTCTTTGAAAATATCCACGGCCCACTCGCTGGTGATGAGCGGTTCGTTATAGGTGGAGGTGAGAATCTCCGCCTGATGCCGGCGGGCGAGGTCGATTATTTCGCGCGGGGTGAAGCGATCGACCGGCGCCACAGCATGGGGATCACGCATTGCCTGGGAGGTAACCCAGTTCTGGCAATACCCGCAGTGAAAATCGCATCCCAGCATGCCGAAGCTCATGGCCCGGGTTCCGGGATAGGCGTGGTAGAACGGCTTTTTTTCCACCGGGTCGAGCTGGATCGCCCCGGCATATCCCTTTGGAACATAGAGGATGCCATCCCGGTTGAACCGGACACGGCAGATCCCTTCGTGTCCTTCGGGAATTTTGCACCGGTGGCCGCAGGCGTAACAAAGGAGTTTCCCGTCCGGAAGCTTTTCATAGAGCTCCCCCGGCCGGGCCAGCGAGGTAAGCACCTCTTTGAGATTCATTTCACTTTGAGGAATAACAACTTCCATATGGCTTGATTATAATCCTTAATTCAAGACCTGCAAGCAGACTGCGGTTATCCCCAACCTGTGGATAACTCTGTTGATATTCATGTAGTGTCACGCACGGTCATCTTTTGAAGGGCTTGTACGAGTTGTTCTTTTTCTCCCTCCGAGTTCACCCTTCCCCGTATCTCAAAGCCCTCCTCTTCAAACCAGGGCTGTGGATAAACCTGAATTCCGCGAGGGAACCGGCAACTTTTTACCTTCTCGTCGAACTCTTTTTTCTTTTGTCGATAGCGGGGATAGCGACGATCCCGAAGAATTTCCATCAAGGCATCTCCCCTCTGGGATTCCTGAACATTCGGGGGGATTGCGCGGATCGCTTCCTCGAGAATCCGCTCTTCCGGTTTTTCATCCCGCTTCGAAAGATCGGAGAGCCGTTCACGAACCTCCCGAAGTTTGTTCTGATTAAGACGATACAGCGAAAGGATTTGAACCAAATCGGCCTCCATACCCCTTTCATATATTGACGATCCCTCTCCCCTCAAGTAGTTTTACGCCTGTGCATCCATTTATCCCATCAACAATTTTTGTTGACGCGGAGGTCAAGGACCTCCCTTTGACCCGCCGGGTTTTGAGTCGTTTCGCCGATGTGCCGGTTGAAGAGATCGAAAATCCGGACACCTTCAAAGAACCCCTTGTTCCGACTGCCGCAAAAAAGAAGCTCCTGATCACCCGTTCCAAAGGGGAACCGGTCAAACCATGCCAGGGAATGGGCAACTATGTCTGTTGCAACTATATGACGGTGAGCTTTGCCACCAACTGTCCCTATGAATGCACCTACTGCATTTTGCAGGATTATCTCCAAAACAACCCGGTGATGACCTTGTTCGCCAACGTGGATGAAATTTTAAATTCGGTGGAAAAAACCCTTCAGTCCGACCGCAAAAAAACCTTCCGGATCGGGACGGGAGAGCTGGCCGATTCCCTGGCGCTCGATCCGATAACGGGCCTGACGCGCGACCTCGTCCCTTTTTCTGCGCGGCAAAAAAACATGATCCTGGAATTGAAAACAAAGTCGGACTGCATCGAAAACCTCCTCGATCTGGATCATGGTGGCAAAACGGTTGTCGCGTGGTCGCTCAACCCGCAGAGTTTTATCGACCGGGAAGAACACAAAACCGCCTCGCTGGAACAACGCCTCATCGCGGCCCGGCGGGTTGCCGATGCCGGCTACCCCGTGGCCCTTCACTTCGACCCCCTGCTCGCGCTCAAAGACTGGTCCGATGAATACATCCGACTCGTCCGACAGGTCCGACAGGTCCTGTCTCCCCGCGAAATCGCCTGGATCTCCATCGGCTCTCTCCGATTTACACCGGGACTGGCCAAAATCATTCGTTCGCGCTTCCCCAAAAGCTCCCTTCTGACGGGAGAGCTTTTTCCCACGGAGGACGGCAAGGTCCGTTATTTCCGCGAGATCCGCGAGGAACTCTACACTCACGTTAAAAACCTCATTGACTCGGCCTTTGCAGGTGTACCAAACTATTTGTGCATGGAGACAAAACGGGTTTGGGAGGAAGTTTACAGGAACATACCGGAGACTTCAGGCGCGCTCGAGGCGCACCTCGCTCAACAATTTGCCTGTTAACATCATCCAGACGCAGTACGGGGCGCAGATCGGTGACGTGGAATTCATCTGGGCGCGGAATTCCAAGGAATTCCTTTTTGCCAATTCGATTTACATCAAGGGGAAACCTTCCATGATCGTCGATCCGTCGGCCACCTTCACCTATATTGAACAACTGGCGCTTGCCCGGTCGGTGAACATCGTCTTGAACACCCACTACCATGCCGACCACCGGAGCTTGAACGGCCTTTTCAGGGATGTGATCTTTGCCGCCCACGAAAAGGACGCCCCCGCCATCCGTGACCACGAAACCTACGAAGAGTTCGCCGACACCGACCCGAACTCTTTCTATTCGGAATGGCGCCGGCAGTTTTTCAAGCAGTATCAGATTCACGATTGCCCCGTCTCACAGCTTTATAAGGGGAAAGAGCTGATCGAGACCGACACGACGCAAATCCAGTTGATCCACATCCCCGGCCACACGCCGGGCCACATGGCCCTTCACTTCAAAAATATCAATACCGTTTTTACCGCCGACATCGATCTCACCCCCTATGGCCCATGGTACGCAAACGTGGTGAGCGACATCGATGATTTCATCGCGTCGGTGGACAAAATGAAAAAAATCGAGGCTGATTATTACATCAGCTCGCACGGGGAACGTATCTACACTCCGGAACAGTATCAGGAAAAGATCGACCGTTTTGCCAGGCATTTTCAGGAACGGGACGAAAAAATTCTGGAGATCCTGAAGGGAGGCCCCAAAGAGCTGGCGCATATTGCCAGCGAATCAATCATCTACCGCCGCCCGTCACTGGCGGACCCCCTGAAGGCCTACTTTCAGTGGCAGATGGTGATCAAGCATTTGGATCGTCTGATGAAAAAGGGGCTCGTCGCAAAAGAAGGAGACCGCTTTACACTCCCTTGACATCTATCTAGGACTAATCTAGTCTTGTATAGGTCAATATATGTCCTATATGGCCTATAACTCTTTGAAATCTGGCTAATTAATTTTAAGTCTAACTGGATCAAAATGCTCCGTTTGAATCGTAAAACCGAATATGCCCTTCTGGCCCTTGAGCATATGGCTCGCAAGGAAAAACGGACCGAGGCGATCACCAGCACCCGGGAGGTTTCCGAATCGTATCGCATCCCCTACCCCCTCTTGGCCAAGGTGATGCAGACGCTCTCCGGCAAGGGGCTGATCAAATCGGTTCACGGCACCAAAGGGGGCTACCAGCTCATCCGGAGGACGCGGGATATCCGGGTGGTTGACGTGATCCAGATTTTTGACGGCACCGTGGCGGTAGCCGACTGTTTCAAGGAAGAAAAAATCACCTGCCCCCAGTGGGACGGGTGCCTGATCAAAACACCGTTTTACGAACTGAACCGGAAGATCCTCGATCTTCTTTCGGAGACCTCGATTGCCGATCTGGCCATCGACCGCGAGAACGAGGGAGCGACGGCACAAGGGATGCCCGTATGAACAATTCTACCGTTCACGAATTAACCACGCGTGAGTACAAATACGGTTTCGTCACCGACATCGAGCAGGAATCGGTCCCGCCCGGCCTGAATGAAGATATCATCCGCCTCATTTCCCAAAAAAAGGAAGAACCGGCATTCATGCTCGAAGGACGCCTTAAAAGCTACCGGTACTGGCTGACGATGAAGGAGCCGACCTGGGCCAACGTGCACTACCCGCCGATCGACTATCAGTCGATCGTCTATTACTCGGCCCCAAAGTCAAAAAAGGAGGGACCCAAAAGCCTTGAGGAGGTCGACCCGAAGCTTCTGGAAACCTACGCCAAGCTCGGTATCCCGCTCAAGGAACAGGAAATGCTCTCCGGCGTTGCCCTTTCGGGCGTAACCCTTTCGGGCGTTGCCGTGGACGCGGTGTTCGACTCGGTCTCGGTGGCCACCACCTTCAAAAAGAAACTCGCCGATCTGGGAATTATTTTCTGTTCTTTCTCAGAGGCGGTTCGGGAACACCCCGATCTGGTTAAAAAATACCTCGGTTCGGTCGTCCCCCACACCGACAACTTTTTCGCCACTCTCAATTCGGCGGTCTTTTCCGACGGTTCGTTTGTCTATGTTCCGAAGGGGGTCCGTTGCCCCATGGAGCTTTCCACCTACTTCCGGATCAACGCCTCGAATACGGGGCAGTTCGAGCGGACGCTGATCATCGCGGACGAGGGGGCCTATGTCAGCTATCTCGAAGGTTGCACCGCTCCCATGCGTGATGAAAACCAGTTGCATGCCGCCGTTGTGGAACTGGTGGCGCTTGAAAATGCGCAGATCAAATACTCGACCGTCCAGAACTGGTATCCCGGAGACAAAGACGGCAAGGGGGGAATCTACAATTTTGTCACCAAGCGGGGGAAATGCGCCGGGGCCAATTCGAAAATCTCATGGACGCAGGTGGAAACCGGCTCCGCCATCACCTGGAAATACCCGAGCTGTATTTTGCAGGGGGACAATTCAGTCGGCGAATTTTATTCGGTCGCCGTGACGAACAATCACCAGCAGGCCGACACCGGAACCAAGATGATCCACATCGGCAAAAACAGCCGGAGCACCATCATCTCGAAGGGAATTTCCGCCGGGCACGGACAGAACTCCTACCGCGGCCTGGTCAGGGTTCAAAAAGGCGCCAGCGGCGCCCGCAATTACTCCCAATGTGATTCCCTGCTCCTGGGCGATAAATGCGGGGCCCACACCTTCCCCTGCATCGAAATCAAAAATCCCACGGCGCAGATGGAGCATGAGGCCACCACCTCGAAGATCAGCGAAGACCAGCTCTTCTACCTCAAGTCCCGCGGCATCGGGGAGGAAGACGCCGTCTCGATGATCGTCAACGGCTTTTGCAAACAGGTTTTCAGGGAACTCCCGATGGAATTCGCGGTGGAGGCGCAGAAGCTTCTCGGGGTGAGTCTCGAAGGAGCCGTGGGCTAATTAATGTCTTGTTTACTCCAAATCAAAGATCTCCACGCCAGGGTAAGCGGCAAGGAAATATTGAACGGCATCACGCTGGCCATCAATGCCGGCGAGGTCCATGCCGTCATGGGCCCCAACGGGTCGGGAAAAAGCACGCTGGCCCATATTCTGGCGGGGCGAGGCGGGTATGAGGTTACCGGGGGGGAGGTTTTTTACGAGGGGAAAAATCTCCTGAAGATGCCGCCCGAGGAGCGCGCCCGGGAGGGGATTTTTCTCGCCTTTCAGTACCCCGTCGAAATCCCCGGGGTCAGCAGTCAGTACTTTTTAAAGGCGGCGTTGAACGCCATCCGCAAACATCAAGGACTGCCGGAACTGGACGCGATGGATTTCCTGAAACTGGTGCGTGAAAAAATGAAGACGGTCGAGATGACAGAAACCCTGTTGAACCGCCCCGTGAACGAGGGCTTTTCGGGAGGCGAAAAAAAGCGGAACGAGATCTTTCAGATGGCGGTGCTCGATCCTCTGCTTGCCATCCTTGATGAAACCGATTCCGGACTGGATATCGACGCCCTCCGGGTCGTGGCCGGCGGCGTCAACTCCCTCCGCGGCAATAAACGGGGAATGCTGGTGATCACCCACTACCAGCGGCTCCTGAATTACATCGTCCCCGATTTTGTCCATGTGCTCTCGAAGGGAAAAATCGTGAAATCTGGCGGCAAGGAACTGGCGCTTACGCTGGAAAAGGAGGGGTACGGGTGGGTAGAGGCGCAACCGGGCGGCGTCATGAGCGTGTGAAAATCCCCCCTCGCCCCCCTTTGAAAAAGGGGGGTTGGGGGGGATTTGAACAATATGCAAAAAGAAATCGACAATTACGTGAAGCAATTCGAGGCGGCGCAAACACCGTCCGAGCCGGCGTGGCTTGGCGTCCTTCGCAGAAAGGCCATCGAACGTTTCGCCAAAACCGGTTTTCCGTCGGTCAAGGACGAACAATGGAAACACACCAACCTCGCCCCCATCGCCTCCCTTCCTTTTGCGAGAGACGGCATGGGATCCGGGGCGATAAGCCCGCAGGATGTCTCCACTTGCGTCTCCGGCGCCTATGCCAACCATCTTCTCGTTTTCATTAACGGGCGCTACTCCAGCCGTTTGAGCCGACCGGGTCCCCTTCCCGAAGGGGTCCGTTTGTGCCCCCTCTCTGAAGTTCTTGAGGAAAACCCAGCCCTCGTGGAGGCGCCGTTCGCACGACTGACTGAAAAACCGGTCGCACCGGTGGCGGACACAAACCCCTTTACCGCCTTGAACACCGCCTTCATGGAAGACGGCGCCGTCGTGATCTTGCCGATGGGGGCCGTTGTAAAAACCCCCATCTATCTGGTTTTTCTTTCCACCGGCGCCACCGGCGCCACCGGTGCTACCGGTTCCCAAAAGCCGTGGATCGCCTGTCCGCGCAATCTGATTATTGCGGGGGAAAATTCCCAGGCCTCGATTGTGGAATACTACCTCGGCACCGGCGCCACCGGTGCGACCGGTGTGGCCCCTTATTTTAACAACGCCGTCACGGGGCTCTTGGTCGGCGAAAACGCGGTGATCCACCATGACAAAATTCAGGAAGAGGCCCTCTCCTCTTTTCACATCGCGTCGCTTGAGGTCGATCAGGGTCCATCGAGCCGGTTTGTCTCGAATTATGTCTCTCTGGGGGGAAGCCTCTCCGCCAACCGGATCCATGCCCGGCTGAACGCCACGGGGTGCGACTGCGCCTTGAACGGCCTCTATCTTGGAGGCGGCAGTCAACACATGGATTCGCACACCCTGATCGACCACTTAAAGCCGAACGGGACCAGCAATGAACTGTACAAGGGGATTTTGGGCGGCAGATCGCGCGGCGTTTTCGACGGAAAGATCGTCGTCCACAAGGAGGCGCAAAAGACCCACGCGCACCAGACAAACAAAAATCTCCTTTTGTCCGCCGAGGCCGAGGCCGATCCGGCGCCGCAGTTGGAGATTTTTGCCGACGACGTGAAAGTGGGCCACGGCTCCACCGTCGGCCGGCTGGATGAAAACCAGATCTTCTATCTGCGTTCGCGGGGCATTGGCGAGAAGGAGGCCAAAGGCCTGTTGGTCTCATCCTTTGCCGGCGACGTGATCGAAAAAATCGGCGTGCCGGCCATAAAAAGTCGGGTGAAGGAGGTTTTAAGTGAAAGAATTTGACTCTGCCGCGATCCGCCGGGATTTCCCCGTTCTCCAGCAACAGGTGTACGGCAAACCGCTGGTCTATCTCGACAACGCCGCAACCAGCCAGGCCCCGCAGGCGGTAATCGACGCCATGAACCGGTTTTATCTGGAATACCGCTCCAACGTTCACCGCGGCGTCTATCATTTAAGCGAGCGGGCCACCGAGGCTTATGAAGGGACGAGGGTTAAGGTACGAAAATTTTTAAACGTCGCGTCCGACCGTGAAATCGTTTTCACCCGCGGCGCCACCGAGTCGATCAATCTTGTCGCCCATTCTTACGGTCGAAAATTCTTGAGGGAAGGGGATGAAATCGTCATCTCGCACATGGAGCATCACTCGAATATCGTCCCCTGGCAACTGGTCTGCGGGATGACCGGCGCCGTCCTGAAGGTCATTCCCATCAACGACCGGGGAGAGTTGATTTGGGAAGAGTTTGAAAAACTTCTCGGACCCAAAACGCGGTTTGTCTCGATTGTCCATGTCTCGAATTCCCTCGGGACGATCAATCCGGTGAAGCGGATCATCGACCGGGCCCACGAGATCGGCGCCAAAGTGCTCCTCGACGGGGCACAGGCGGTCTCCCATATGCGGGTGGATGCGCAAAAACTCGATTGCGATTTTTTCGCCTTTTCGGGCCACAAGCTTTTCGGCGCCACCGGCACCGGCGTCCTGTACGGCAAATCGGAGCTTCTAAACGCGATGCCGCCGTATCAGGGAGGGGGCGACATGATAAAACTGGTGACATTTGAGAAGACAACCTGGAACGATCTCCCCCTGAAATTCGAGGCGGGAACGCCGAATATCGCCGGCTTCATCGGCCTTGGGGCGGCCATCGATTATCTGGAAGAGCTCGATTTCGAGGCGGCGATCCGGCATGAACGGGAACTTTTGGTCTATGGCACGAAAGTCCTTTCCACAATCCCCCGCCTGAAACTCATCGGCACCGCCGAAAACAAGACGGGCATTTTTTCGTTTGTTCTGGAGAACATTCACCCGCACGACGTGGCGACAATTCTGGATCGCGAGGGGATCGCCATCCGCGCCGGCCATCACTGCACCCAGCCGGTGATGCAAAGGTTCAATATTCCCGCCACCTCCCGCGCCTCGCTGGCGTTTTACAACACAAAGGAGGAGATTGACGCGTTGGCGAGGGGGATTTACAAGGTGTTGGAAATATTCAAATGATATGTCCGAACTCAACGAATTAAACGACCTCTACCGCGAGGTAATTCTCGACCATGCAAGGCATCCCCGCAACAAAGGGGCCCTGCCGTCCGCCGACCGGAAGGCGGAGGGTTACAACCCTTTGTGCGGCGACCGTGTGATTCTTACCGTAAAACTGGACAGCGGCGTGATCGCCGATGTCCGTTTTGAGGGATCGGGTTGCGCCATCTCGACGGCATCGGCCTCGATTCTGACGGAGACGCTTAAAGGAAAAACAGAGGCGGAATTTTCAGGGCTGTTCGACAAGTTTCACACCCTTGTCACCTCCGGTGGGGAAGCGCCGGCTACTGCATCGGAGTGGGGGAAACTGGCCGTCTTTGAGGGGGTCCGCGAATTTCCGATGCGCGTCAAATGCGCCACCCTCTCGTGGCACACGCTGAAGGCGGCGCTGGAAAATAAACAGGAACCGGTCACAACGGAGGAGTGATGAGCGAAGAATTAAAACAAAAAATCATTGATGTCCTCAAAACCATTTTCGACCCCGAAATTCCCGTAAATATCTACGCGCTGGGACTGGTATACAATATCGACGTCAAGGAGGACGGTTTTGTCCAGATCCGGATGACGCTGACCTCCCCTTCGTGTCCGGTTGCGGGGTCGCTCCCCCCCGAAGTGGAATCGAAAATAAAGGCAATCCCCGGCGTCTCCCATTGCGCCGTGGAACTGGTCTGGGACCCGCCATGGGATAAAGAGATGATGTCGGAAGAGGCGAAGTTGCAGTTGAATATTGAGTAATGAAACCGATCTACCTCGACAACCACGCCACAACCCCCGTAGACCCCGAAGTTTTTCGCGCCATGGAACCCTACTTTTGCGAAAAATTCGGAAATTCTGCGAGCAAAAGCCACGCCTACGGCTGGAAAGCCTGCGAGGCGGTCCAGATCGCCCGCGAGTCGATCGCCAAAAATATCGGCGCCGAGTCCCCCAAAACCATCATCTTCACCAGCGGCGCCACCGAAACCAACAACATGGTCATCAAGGGAATCGCACGCACGTCAAAAAAGAAGCCGGTACACATCATTACACAGGCCACCGAACATAAATGCATCCTCGAATCGTGTAGAGAGATCGAGCAAGAGGGGCACGAAGTGACTTATCTGGGCGTCGATCACGACGGTTTGGTGGACCCGGATGACGTTAAAAAAGCGATCCGCCCCAACACCCTCCTCTGCTCCGTTATGTATGCCAACAATGAAATCGGAGTGATTCAACCGATCGCGGAAATTTCAAAAATCTGTCATGAAAAAGGGATATGGCTCCACTCCGACGCGGTGCAGGCGGTGGGAAAAATTCCGGTGGATATGAAAAAAGACGGCATCGATCTCTTGAGCATCTCGGCTCACAAAATGTACGGCCCCAAGGGGATCGGCGCCCTCTACATCGCAAGAACCAATCCTCCCATTCGTTTGAGTCCGCTGATCCACGGTGGCGGCCACGAAAACGGACTGCGCGCCGGGACATTGAATGTGCCGGCCATTTTGGGTTTGGCCAAGGCGCTGGAAATCTGTACGGCAAAAATGCCGGAGGAATCAAAACGATTGAAAGGACTGCGTGACTATTTTGTCCGGGAAATCACACGCCGGATCGACCACACTTTTTTAAACGGCCACCCGACGAGGCGCCTGCCGCACAACGCCAATGTCAGCTTTGCCTATGTCAAAGACACCGATCTGATTATGGCCCTTCCGGAACTGGCGGTGGCCACGGGGAGCGCCTGCGCGTCGGACTCCACGGAACCCTCGTACGTCCTTCGGGCCCTGGGGGTCGGCGAAGACCGCGCCGACTCCTCCATCCGTTTCGGATTGGGACGTTTTACGACGAAGGAAGAAATTGACGTTGCTCTCGAATGCATCGTAAAAGCGGTGGAGAAATTGCGCGGCCGGTCGCTGAAATATGAAATGAGAAAATGATGAACACGAATACCGCCATCATCGCCGTCGCCTCCGGCAAGGGGGGGGTCGGCAAATCCACCGTCGCCGCGAATTTGAGCCTCGCCCTGTCCAAAGTGGGGCGCAAGGTGGGGCTTTTGGACGCCGACATCTACGGCCCCAGCCAGCACATCATGCTGGGCTTGAGAGACGCCACCCCCGCGATGGGGGAGGACCGGAAAATCCTTCCGCTGGAGACACACGGCATCAAGATCATCAGTTTCGGTTTTTTCGTGAAGCCGGACGAGGCGGTTGTCTGGCGCGGCCCGATGATCGCCAAGATGCTTCAGCAGTTTGTCAGTGACGTGAATTGGGGAGAGCTCGATTATCTGATCGTCGATCTCCCCCCCGGCACCGGCGATGTGCAGTTGACGTTAAGCCAGATCCTTTCCGTCACCGGCGCCGTGATTGTCACAACGCCGCAGGATATTGCACTCGCGGATGCCGTGAAGGGGGTCAGCATGTTCCAAAAGGTGAACGTGGACATCATCGGCATCGTGGAAAACATGAGTTTCTTTGAATGTCCCGAATGCCGGCACGAAACGCCCGTTTTTGACCGCGACGGCGGAAAGAAGAAGGCGCAAGAACTGAACGTCCCGTTTCTGGGGGCCCTCCCCCTCGAGCTGGAAACCCGTTTGGCCGGCGACGAGGGGACGCCCATTGTCGTCAAAGAGCCGAAATCGCGTCAGGCCGGACGCTTTTTCGAAATTGCCGCCCTGGTTGAAGCAGAAGTGCAAAGAATCCGGCTCAAAGGCCCCGCAATTCCCGCTGTTCCTCATCCCCCTTCTGCGGCCTCCGGAACGCAATTCGAGGTGTGAAGGATATCTTTAATGTTGATATTTAATGTTGATATTAAACAAAATATCAAATAAAATAGCATTATTGTTATGGAACATATCGAGCAGGCCAATTTCAGGCTATCGAGAGAGGTCCTTAAAAGTCTCCGAAAAGCGGTACCTCACGGAAGGCAGTCCCGCTTTGTGGAGGAAGCGATTCAAAAAGAGATCAAACGGCGCCAGTTTTTAAAGGCTGTGGAATCTTCTTTTGGCGCCTGGGGTGAACGGAAGGATCTCGGCACAACCCGCCAATTTATCCGCAAGTTGCGGCGAGGCCGCCGCTTGAAAAGCGTGCGCAAATGAGCCGTATCATCATCGATTCCGATATTCTCATCGATTCGCTCCGTCGCAAACCTTCGGCCAGAAAGCTTCTTATTGATATCGGCATCCAGCACGAGGCCTTTTGTTCCGCGATCAGCATTGGGGAAGTTATCGCGGGCATGAAAATGTCGGAGCGGGAAGAAACCTACAAACTCCTGTCGAGCCTGAGGGTTATTCCTGTCTCGTTTGAAATAGCCGAACGGGCCGGAGAGTTGAAAGCGGAACATAAATCGCATTCCCTGCAACTGGACGATTGCCTCATCGCCGCAACCTCTCTTCTGGAGGGGGATTTTTTGTGTACGCACAATAAAAAACATTATCCCATGCGCGAGATTCGGTTTTTCGATTAAATCGCTTCTTGACTCACCCTTCCGTTTGACCCAGATATTCTTCCATGTCCTTAACGCCCAGCCAGACCCTGGCCGTCCGGACGATTGACCGCCCTTTGGCGGTTGTGGCGGGGGCCGGTTCGGGCAAGACCCTTGTTTTGGCGGAGCGATATCGTTGGCTCATCGAAGAGGCGAAAGTCCCCGTCCACCGGATTTTGGCCTTCACCTTTACCGAAAAGGCGGCGCGGGAAATCAGGGAACGGATCCTTAACCGCAAAATCATCCGGCCGGAGGACGAAGGGTTCCTGCAAATCGGCACCGTCCACTCTTTTTTGAGCGGTCTTCTGCGAAGATATGGCTCCCTTCTGGGGCTTGATCCCGCGTTTACCATTCTTGATGAGGCAAGCGCCCGGGCAGAGCGCGACGTCCGGATCAAATCACATTTGATCGGCCGATTGAGGGAAAAAAATCCGGCCGTCGTGGAGGCCAACGAACGGTTCGGCTTTTGGCGGCTCAACCAAATCTGCCAAAAACTCTTCCAGCGAACCGATCTCATGGTTGATCCGGAATCGTTCCCGTCCGGCGACGATGAGGACATCCGCCTCTTTAAAGACGCCGCTGATCTTTTCCATCAATGGCTGGATGACAAAATAAAATCGGCCTCTCTCACCTTTGACGACCTCGAAATCCTCTCGTTTAGGCTGTTGAAGGAACACCCCGAGGCGGCGGACAAAATACGGCGGCGGTTTTTTCACATCCTGGTGGACGAATTTCAGGACACAAGCCCCCTGCAGGCGCGGATTATCGAGGCCCTTGTCGGACCGGGGATGAACACCCTCGGGGTGAAAACCCTCGGGGTGAAAACCCTTTTTGTCGTCGGCGACCCCGGGCAGTCGATCTACCGTTTTCGACGCGTGGAGACCTCTATTTTTAAAAACAGGGCGGAACAGATTAAAAAGGAGGGGGGGCAAATCGTCCAGCTGGACGAAAGTTTCCGCGTCCCCCCGCGGCTGGCTAAAATCGTCAACAAAGTTTTTATCCCGCTCTTCAACGAAGAGGGGGTTTCCACGCTCTATCGCCCTCTCGTTTCCGTTCATCATCAGACAACCGGTGCATTGAAGATCGTTGTTGCCCCGGAAGAGAGGCTTTCCATCGACAGGCTTCGCAGGCTGGAGGCGAAATGGATCGCCCAAAATTTAAAGGAGCGGAATCTCTCCCCAAAAGATCGTGACTCCACCGCCCTTTTGTTCCGCGCCTCCCAGCCGATGCTCATCTACCGGGAGGAGCTGGAAAAGGCGGGCATCCCCGTGCAGGTGACAAGGACGCACAATCTGCTTGTGGAACCGGAAATCCGCGATCTTTTGCATCTCCTTTCTTATCTGGCGGGCGACAGGAACCCGATCGTCCGGACGGCGCTTCTTCGTTCCTCTTTTTTCAACCTCTCCGAGGCATTTATCGAACGGTATTCGCGGGGCGGATCCACCGATTTCACGGAACCCTACACGCCCGATTTTTTCACCGCCGCAGACGACCGGCATCGGTGGGAGCATTTGAGGCAATTGACGGCCCGCTGGGAGAAATTAAGTCGGGCGATCCCTCCCTCGCGTCTGTTCCGGATTGTCGTGGACGATCTGGGCCTCGCAACCGGCGGAGATTCCACACAGCGGCTCTATGTGGAACAGTGGCTCTCGCTGGTGGACGATATCGAACGCGCGGGCCCGGCCGATTTGGCGCGCCTCGAAGAGACCTTCTCGGCCCTCCGAAGCGTGGAAAGGGGAATTGAGGCCTTTGACCCAAAGAACGCCCCCGGATGCGTCAAGCTGATGACCATTCATTCGGCCAAGGGGCGCGAATTCGACCGCGTGTTTCTGCCGCAGTTGTACGGGGGAGGGAGAAGCGACTCTGCCGATTTTTTGTTGGATGCGGAAAAAAGGACCGGGACGGTGTCCCTTGCCTTTCGGAAAAAATCGCCGGAACCGGTCCGGGGCCTGAAAATGGAATTAAGCGAATCCCCCCTCTTCCGTGAACTGAAGGAAGTG
>JACPFC010000068.1 GCA_016183175.1 Deltaproteobacteria bacterium | reverse complement strand
CGGTTAACCGCGAGGTTCATCACCTGCTGGGCGATCCCGGGATCGAGTGGAATTTTGAGCGTGTCGAAGAAAGGGCGGTCGAGGACGTCGATCCCCAACTGGCTGAAACCCCTTTTAAGCCGGCAGGCCATGGTATGCACCCGCGAGGCGATCTTTTTCAACCCCTTCGGGCCGTGGTAGACGGCATACATCGAGGCCATTACCGCCAAAAGAACCTGCGCCGTGCAGATGTTGCTGGTCGCCTTTTCGCGGCGGATATGCTGTTCGCGGGTCTGCAGGGCCAGACGGATGGCCGGACGCCCCTCGGCATCTTTGGACAGGCCGACGATGCGTCCGGGAATTTTTCGTTTGTATTCGTCCCGGGTGGAAAGAAAGGCGGCATGCGGCCCGCCATAGCCGAGCGGCACGCCAAACCGCTGGGCGCCCCCCACCGCGATGTCCGCTCCCCACTCGCCCGGCGGACGAAGCAGGAGCAGGCTCAAAAGATCGGCCACCACCACCAAAAGTCCGTCTCCCTTTTTTACCTTCTCGGCAAAATCGGCATAATTTTCGATGATGCCATTCGTATCGGGATATTGAACCAGCGCACCGAGGATCGGTTCGTCAAACTGCACCGTGCGGTGATCCCCCACAACCACCTGAATTCCAAGCGGCCTGGCCCGCGTCTCCACAACGGCGATGGTCTGCGGGTGGCATGATTCGGAGATAAAAAAGAGGCGCCTTTTTTCGTCCCTCTCCCCTTTTATGGCATAAGCCATGTGCAGAGCCTCGGCAGAGGCGGTCGCCTCGTCCAACAGCGAGGCGTTGGCAACCGGCAAACCGGTGAGATCGGCGATCATCGTTTGAAAATTCAGGAGCGCCTCGAGCCGTCCTTGTGAAATTTCGGATTGATACGGCGTATATTGCGTATACCAGCCGGGATTTTCCATGATGTTGCGCAAAATCACCGACGGCGTCATGCAATCGGCATAGCCCATGCCGATAAATTGCCGAAACGTTTTGTTTTTGCGCGAGAGCTCTTTGAGTTCGAGCAACACTTCGCGTTCGGAAATTCCCTTGCCGATGTTGAGCTCGCGCTGGATCCGGATGTTGAACGGCACCGCATCGCCGATAAACGACTCCATCGTGGTGTATCCCAGCTCCCCAAGCATTTTCTGGATTTCATCCGGGTTGGGGCCGATATGCCGTGAAAGGAAGGAATCCCCCAGGGTTTCGTTGGCCACCGAATCGGCTTGGTGGATTAAAAAGATGGGATGTTTGCCTGGCATATATCTATTATAGCTCGTGGTGAGCTTGCCCCAAAGGGGCATTTCTTTTGATGCGATTCGAATGTGTAGTTAATCAACAACTGGCACGAATTCCAAGATTTTTCTACGATGATTTTTCTAGGGTGCTTTTGGACATTTCCAGGTGGAGCAATATGAAGCGCCTCTATGTTTATTCTAACATCGCGATTCCCTCATTCCACAACCCGCTATGACGATTGCGTAGATTCTGCAGGCCCATACGGCGGCAGTGTGGTAAGGCGTGGATCCTCCACGGGGCCACCCGTTGTAAAATGATACAGCGATTGAAAGGCGGTGTTCTTCAGACCGAGGACCTGGTGCACCGGGTCGTCGAAGAAGCACCCGATTCCGGTTGCGCGAATGCCAGCCGCCTCCGCTTCGAGATAGAGCACTTGGCCGATCAAACCCGTTTCCCAGAACAGGCGTCGGTAGAACCAGGGGCCCTGCTTGCGTAAGACAGGCTCAAATTCAGCGATCATGCCCAGGGAAAAGGCACCCTCGCCCGCAATGTCCTGATGACAACTTACCTGCGCGGCCAACTGGCGTAGATCGCCCTCCTGAAGCAGAAAGAGGGGAAGGTTGTCAGGACAACCGGGCGGTGATAGCCAGGCAAAATGGTCCTGCAATGCTTGGCGTAGCGTGTCCAATTTGGCAAGGTCTCGGACCAAGATATACAATCCCGATGGCAGCTCATCAACCCGATGCACAAACAGCGCGAGATGGACCGTAGGATCCCACGAAATCGCATCCCAGGGCATGGGACGCAGACTGACGTTTTGCTCCCTGCGCGGCATCACACGCTCCAGCATGGTGAAGAAACTTGCCGCAGTGATCGAGGTCTTCCCATCAAAAGCGAGGGCACTTCGTCTCTGACGGATCACCTGCCACGCCGAGAGTCGTCCTGGGCTTAAGCTTTGATTCATTGATGTCTGTACAGCAGACCCGCACTCCTTCAGCTCAACGTACTTCCGATCGGTGCTCGTCTTCCACGATTTGTCTGCGACCAAATCAATGATTTCCCAACGCACGGGTTCATCGCCGCTAAGCCGGTTGGCTTGGCCATGCCACGATCGCGGAATCAGGTTGTTCACCTCTGCTTGCTCAAGGAAAAGCGGCAGCGGGCCTCGCGAATTCGAGGAGGTAGCCGTTTCTCCGTCTGTCGGCCACACGACTGCAATGCAGTCTGGGTGTTCGCGCTCAGCCCCTTCGAAATCCTTAGAGCGGTCCAACCCAAGCAACACCGCGATGGTGTCATCCGACAATCCTTCCAACAGCATCATTCTCCATCCCAAGGTTTGAGCGGCGATGCGCGCCGTGCCAATCGCATGTCCGGCATCATGCTGGCAATATCGAAAGGCTCGCTCCCCATACTTCCAGGCTTCTCGCCAGTGAACTGAGCTTAACCCAAAGAGGAACGCATGGGGCGGAAAATCTTTCATGAGCGACTCGAAAGTTTCTTGGGTCCAATCCGCTCTTCGTTCAAGTCCATGTTCCTTGGGTGCGTAATGATAGAGTCCTGGAGTCGGCGCAAGACCAGGAACACCTCCAATCAGCAGGTAGCCCTCGGTGGGGTGTAGATTGCCACTCGATGGATTGCTTCGTAGCGCCCAGCGCACCTCGCCAACCTGCTTCCATGCCGAGAGGGCTAACGCATATTCGAAAAACCGCGAAAGCGCCCGAAGGGCGATCGGCGTGCGCGCAACCGGGCGAGGGCCATAGAGATGTTCGTAGGGTGGCGAGAGCGGCTCTTCATCGGCCTTAAGGATCGGCAAGGGAATCAGCGGGGCTCCAGGATAACGCCGGAAGGGATCCGGTTGATTGGCCCAATCCAGAAACCCAACCGAGTGTGCATACCGAAAGAAGTGGTGCTTGGTCTCTTGGTGATACCGAAGCACCTGTGAGAGGTCATCGAGGGCCTTCCCCTGTTCGGCTTGTTGTCGCTTTAGTTGCTCACTCATATGCATTGATTCCATGCCACACTGAGGCATCCACGCTCGACTTATTCCGCCGCGCAATGGCTCATTGTCAAAACGGCGGGCTTAACCATCTTGGCCAATGGCTTCAACTCGATCGTCTTTATTGGCCATGGCAAAAATACTTGACTAAATAATATAGATTTGTCAAGTTATTTGGCCAACGGCCGAATTGGTCGTAATGGGAAAGAGAAATGAGAAATGAAGCTCTGCGCCGCTGAAGAATATGGTATCCGCTGCTTGCTCCAGGTGGCTCAAGCACCGGGCAGTTTTTTGACAATCCATGAGATCGCACGTCGTGAGGATCTGTCCGCCCCCTACGTGGCCAAGCTCATGCGGGTCCTTCTGAAAGGGGGCTTCGTGCGGAGCATCCGCGGCCTGAAGGGGGGCTATGAGCTGACGCAACCTCCCCAGCGTATCAGCGTAGCAAGCATTTTAAACGTTCTGGGCAAGCGGATTTTCGTGCCGGACTTTTGCGAGTGCTACACGGGGATTGCGCGGGCATGCCGGCACAAGGTGCATTGTTCGCTCCGGCAGCTGTGGATGGCGATCGACAACATGGTCCAAAGTGCGCTTACTCGCACGATGCTGAGCGACCTTTTGTGTACGGAGTCCGAGATGGAATCCTGGGTGCGTCAGCATATCATGGCGCGCATAGCGGGTATTGAACTCCCGGCTCACGAGGGTCATGCCTGAGAGCGCGGTTTTTGTTTCGTTATAAACAATACTAATTAGTCCAGATTTGTCTCTATGAACCAATCGTTAGCCAAAAAGAAGTTGGGTCAGGTCGAAAGGAAGGACAACGAGTTCGCGTGAAAGTAAAAGACCTGAAAGGAGAAGAGTATGGGACAATTTGAAATTTCCGACTTGGCCGCACAAAAACTAAAGGCGCTCTTGGAGGCCAAAAGGAGGGACCCAGCGGTGTATGGGCTCCGCGTAGGCGTTCAGGGCGGCGGCTGTTCGGGGCTCACATACTTGATAGACTTCGACACGCCGAAGGCTGATGACAAGGTATTCACGCACCCGGCCACGGGTGTGAAGGTCCTGGTGGACCCCAAGAGCATCCTCCACCTCAGTGGCTCGACCCTCGACTATATCGAGGGGCTGATGAGCTCCAAGTTTGAGATTAAAAACCCGAACGTCAAGAGCTCCTGTGGCTGTGGCGAGTCGTTCCAAACCTAGCCACTGGTGGCTAGCCGTTTGCTTCATTAACAGCCCGGCGCACGGACGAGTCCTTTCTTCTCCGCCGCGAGTCGTGTCAACTCCTCTGCAAGGCCTAGCGTCTTTTCAACGGCCGTAGTGACCCGCATCTGATCGTTGCTGGTTTCCACCAGACGGAGCAAAAGATTTTCCCCGAGTTGGTGGTGATAGTTTTCATCAACCTGAATCGTTTCTTCGTAGAGTTTTGCGGTGGCTAGGTCCCCTTTCTCTTTCAACAGAGAAATGAACTGGGCATTTTTCACAACGGCAATCGCCTCGCGCGCAAAGGGGCCGGCGGCCGCTTTTTCGAGCGTTGTGTTGAGACTCAAGAGGTATTCCGTCAAAGGGGAAAGACTCGGCTTGAGCGGATCGTATTCATCCAGATTGGCCCCGAGCTCCTTCAACCGTTGCTCAATCAGACGGTAATGCTTCGATTCATCCCCCACTTGCCTGGCAAAGGCAAGTTTGCAAAAGGTCTCGGGGGTGTTCTCGACCCACCGGGCCCCAACGAGTGTCGCCTCCATCTCATTTTTGAGGGCGATTTTTAAGAGCATGGGAATCTCAAGTTTCCCTCTGGATTCTTCGACCAACGTTTCGTTTGGTTTAAGTTTTGCTAAGAGTCCTTCCAAATCTTTTTTCAATCCGGCAATGAATGTTGAGGTATCCATGGCTCCTCCTAAGTAACTCCCCCCCTGTTATGTTTTTCGCCTAAACAGTCCAAAAGAGCTGGTGTAACCGTGAAGAAAGGTTGTTCCATGCACCGGCCCGATCTCTCCGTTGCAAAAGAAGCCACCAAGCGGGATTTCTCCCAAATGGCGGCGAAAAAGGTCGGTGTCGTGATCGGGACGGCCATACAGACTGATCCCCCGCCCAAGACAAGAAAAAAGTAACGATCCTTCAGGGCGAACAATCGGTGATCCGCCTTGATAGCGCGAGAGAAGCTCTTCAAGGTCCTCGGTTGAGGTCACGGCGTCACGCAGGTGGAACTGGACGACCAGGTTTTCCTTGAGTTTCGCTCCGATCGCCACCGCACCCGTTTCCGGATCCATGCCGAGGATGTTGCGGATCAAGAAGTCTCCCTGGCGGTACTCCCGTTGGGATTCCTTCATCACAATCCCCAAAAAGAGGGCGTGACGAAAAAGCTCTTTATCGCTGGCATCGAGGGTTTCAAAAAGTTTCTGAAGGAGGTGAACCGGCGCTTCTCCGTCTAGTTCCTGAAGGACATTGTTCCAACACCGCGTGACGAACATCGGCGTCCCGATCGGCCGGCAACCTTGTGCAACAATCGTGTCGACATCAATATCTCCCATCATGGCGACACCGACCAGTCCCGAATGATGAACCGTCTTGCCCAGGTAGAGGGCATTGAATCCGGGCTCTCTCCCTCCGCTCGCCAGACCGCCGATCTTGTTGCTTTCTGGGAAGGCTTGGTCAAGACCCATCACGAAACGGTCTGCATCAAAACTAAATGGGTCAGGGAGGAGGAGAAAATGCGGATTCTTGTCACGGGAAACATGGAGGAGTGCCTCCCAGGCCTTCGGCCCTTCGGCTGGTTCTGGCATATCCTGCGTTTCAAGGCAAAAGGGGACAAGTTCCACATTAGGCAAAACCGCCGCCGTGACCGAAAGCCCCGGCCGTTGTTCCACCTCCCTCCCACCTCCAATGACACCGCCGGCGGAACAGCCGATCAGAAGACCTTCTCCTAAATCCTCTGAAATAAGCTGCGGCAGACGAGTGTATTCTTCACTGTAGTGTTCAGAGACAAAGACGACAACCAGATTCGGACGATCATTGCCGAGCCGTTTCCGAATGCGCCCCACGGCATCGGGAACCGCCTTTTCAAGAGAAGGCTCCTCGGAGACTGTTGAGACCCAATTCATCAATAAACAACTTACTCCTAAATTTTCTGTTTTTCCAGTTGTCGCATACGAGGTTTGGTTTTTTTCGTCGACCGAGGCCTATAGTGACTGCCAGCCATGGTTTTGGTGTCCGAAAACAAAGAGGTCCCGATGGAGGATCTCGGCTAAGATTTCCAACGACTCCACCAATCGGGGACCGGGACGATTGAAATACTGATTGCCGTCGGCAAGATAGACGCGACCCTTGCGGACGGCCCGCAGCTTAAGCCATTCCGGCTTTGTCATCAGCACCGGCATTTCTTTACGGGTCCGTTCGATGTCCCATCCACACGGCAGTGTCACAATCACTTCCGGATCCTTCTGCCGGAGCTCCTCCCAGCTCATCCAGGGAGAGTGCTTGCCCGCTTTACCGAAAAGGTTGATCCCGCCAGCCTTTAGAACCAGTTCCGGCATCCAATTTCCTGCGGCCATCAGCGGATCGATCCATTCCAGGCAAGCCACTGTGGGCTTGTTTTGCAAACGACCAGCTTTCTTTTCAATCGCGGCGATCCGTTGTTTAAGTTTTTCGACCAGCCGCCGTCCTTCCTCGGGGACGCCGAGCGCTTCCGCGACGCGACCAATGTCTGTCCACACATCCAGAAGTGAATTCGGCTCGGTCGCAACAATCCGAGGGCGCGATCCCACCCACTGGGCGAGGGCTTCCTCCAGGTCTTTCGGTGTGACGGCGCAAACTTCGCATTGGGTCTGCGTGAGGATCAGATCGGGCTTCAGCTCTCTCAGTTTGTCCGGATCGACACGGTAGATCGAAAGCGCCTGCTCCAGGAGAGTCTTCACCTGGCGGTCAATTTCTCGACCGGAGGCCTCCGTTTTGATGTTGGGCTGGCTACAAACGGGCAAGTGCGTAACCGAGGGGGGAAAATCGCATTCGTGCGACCGCCCAACGAGGCGATCCTCGCACCGGAGAGCGCAAACAATCTCTGTCGTGCTGGCAAGAAGTGAAATGACTCTCTGCATGGTTGCTATCCCCTCCTGGGCCAACTTCGAGAAAAAACGTATGCGCCCCTTTTCGGGTCGAACCATGAGGAACTACTGTCTAGGCCTGATCGCCCAAAAATTTCTCGTACTGCTCGGCGGTCATGAGGGTTTCAACATCAGCAGGGTCGGAGATTTCCACCTTGATGAGCCACCCTTCGCCATAGCAGTCCTCGTTGACAATGCCGGGGCTGTCGGTGAGCGGATCGTTGGCTTCGCTTACTTTGCCGGAGACCGGCGCAAAAATATCACTCACCGATTTCACCGATTCCAGAACACCGAAGGCTTCGTCTTTCACCACCAAGGCCCTTTCGGCGGGGAGCTCCACCATCACGATATCCCCCAACTGATCCTGCGCATAGTCGGTCACGCCGATTGTCGCCACGTTTCCGTCGACCTTCACCCATTCGTGCTCTTTCGAGTATTTGAGATCTTTCGGATAAGAAGCCATATTTTCTTTTGTCTTCTGGCCAATAAATTTCGTTTTGTCAAGTTTTACCACCCACCCCAGCCGCGCCTCCAGAGGATTGATTTCGCAAGTGATCCCGTAGAGGCGGACAAGCCTCTTTAGGGAGTGCTGGGGGCGCCAAACGGGCCGGCCGCCGATATTAGGGTTGTCGAAACTATGAGGGAAATTTACGATCAGAGATCCGCGAATTCTTCCACCGGCACCGTAAGCTCTTTTTTTACTTTCTTTCCTGAAAAATAGATGTCCTGAAATTCTTCCTCGATTTTGCTTAATGTCGGCGCTTTAAAATACTGTTCTCCACAATATTCGCAGACTTCACAAGGAACGTCATGAACAATAAGAAACTGCCCCTTTTTTTTATAAATATATTCCACCTTGTCTTGTCTGAAATTTTTATTCCCGCAAAAATGACATTTCTGACCGTTACGACAACCAACCAATCTTTTCTTTCTCCACATACAATATGAATCGGCTTGCCGTCATCGTTAAAACCGCCAATCAGGCAACTTGTCCCCCGTCCCGTATCGGGGTAATTTTCCAATATTTTTCCATTAAGCACCGCTTCCTCGATTTCGGCAATGGCAAGATCATCGTTTTGCCTTTCGTTGTCGGCATGTTTCGAAAAATAATACTCTTTTTTGCCAATTCTATCACATATCCAAGCCAATTCCAGCATGGTTTTATTCAATATAAGAGAAGAGGCTGCAAATCCAGAAGAATTGGCGGAATGGGGTACAGCAAAAGGTCATAAATCCGCGTCAGTATTTGAGGAGGGTTAATGATTAGTCCTGGGACCAGGCCGAACGAAACCCGAAATCGTTGCGGCGAAGCTCGGGATAGTCGCCGTAGCGCCGGCCGGAGCGGAAGAGCCTCGGGTAGCCGCCGGCCCAGGAATCGCCGCCGCGGAGAACCCTCCTATCATTAATTCCGACAGGCCCTATGGGATCGGCGGCTGACCTTACTCGATAGGCATTTTCCAGATACGGACCA
>JACPFC010000067.1 GCA_016183175.1 Deltaproteobacteria bacterium | reverse complement strand
TGAAAAAAAGGCATAAATTAACGGACAAAAAACCCCCCGTGATGATTTCTTCCGGATGTCATCTCGGTTTCAACGTTATTGGAATTCATTTATTCAACCGAGTAACGAATGCTAAACGAGGCTTTTGGCATTTGATACTGCTTCGGGCTGATAACCATGGCCGTTGTTCCGGCGGTATTAATATCCTTGATCGGCCATGGCGCAAGGGGAATTTGCTCCATTAGCAGGGAAAGCAGGGAAGAAAGTTCACCTTTCGCATCGGCGGGAAGGGTTCCTTCCGTTGTCGCAATCTGAATCCTTAAATCCTGGCCTTGCCCCGGCACCCCACCTCCAACATAATCGGTTGCCTTGACCAGGTAGGCAAACGATACCGCGATCGTGACGGGGGTCGAGACACGGGCCTTTGTCATTATTTGTTCAAATTTCTCCGCTGTCATTTGCTGAACTTTTTCCAGGCCTTTAAGCTTTTCCGCATCGATGTGGCGGGTGAAGGTCTCATCGTCCGTAAAGGCGACGACCTCAACACCGTCCTTTCTCCTCACCGTCTTCACGGCGCCGTTCGCCTTGACAATGGGAAGACCGCTTGGCGTTTTTCCCAAATCGATCGAAGGTCGCCGGATGACAACCGGTTCTCTTGGGCCTGTAATAACCACCGGCGCCGGGGGAGGGGGAGCGGTCGATGCGTCGGAGACTCTGCCCTCTTCGTCGATGCCGGTAACCAGAGGCGGGAATTGGTACGGGCCGAAGACGAGGGGAATAATGTCTTTGGAACGATCGCTGTAGAGGTACGGAAATCCGTCGGGAAACAGATTTTTGTATTTGGCCAAATCTTCGCCGATGAGGGCCTCCATCTGGGCTTTTGTCTTGCCGGTAAAACGGGTCGGTTGAAGGATCGCGACGCGCCAAGTCATGTCGTACTTCAGGTGAACCTCGAACTCCAGGGTTCGTCCGTCGGCGGGAAGGGCGTAGCTGACGCGGTTATCGCCGGTGACTTCGTCCTTGAAAGAGGGGCGAACGTCATTCAGAAACCTTGTCCCATACTCGTTCGCCCGCTGGCGGCGTTCGGCATCGCTGGTTGCAGGCCGCCTTAACGCGGCTTCGGCCTCCGCCGTAGCCCGGGTCTCCGCCTCGCGACGGGCCGCTTCGGCCGCTTTTCGCGCCTCCTCATTTTTTTCGGCGTCGAGTTCCTGAACCAGATTTGCCATGTGCGCGGAAAGAGTGTCCAGGCCTTCTTCGTTGGCGAACTCTTCGTAGGCTTTTGCGACAAGTTTTTTGGCCTCAAGGGGAGTATTGGGGAGATTTTGAATTGTTCGTTTTAAACCGAGGGCGGCCGAGTTTTTGCCCGCTTCATCGGCCCCAAGATATTTCTCCGTCCTGGAACGAATATCCGACGATGAAAGAATAGTCCCTTTTACAGCGCTGTAGACCGGCTTGTTCAAAGAAGATAAAAATCTCCCGACCATTGCCTCCACTTCGGCCTTCTGGTCGGCAACGGGTGGTGTTAGTGCCGGGGGCGCGGCAATTTCAGCCTCAGCCAAACTGCCCTGGCCCTGGATGGTAGCGCCTATTTGATCCAGCAAATTTCGAGCATCTTGCGGGAGCTCCGCTTGTGAAGGAGACTCCGGCGGTTGAACCGGCGGCGGTGCAACGACAGCGGGCGCCGGTGCGGGCGGGGCCGCTTCTGCTTTGGCGACAACTTTAACCATCCGGCCGTCGCTGAGTTTGATTTTGAAGGCGTAATCTCCGGCGTGGGTCGTGGGAACTCCCGGTTCGATGATCAGAATGTTTCCTTCAATGGAATAGCGCCTTATTTTGTTCGGACCCCAGTCGTCGCGGACTTCCAGAATGTCCGCCGTGCCGGTAAATTCGAAGGCGACTTTCGTCTCGCCTGTTTTGAAGGCAACGGTGGTGTTTACCACGTTAAACGGACCGGACTCGGGCGGGGGAGGCGGCTCAATCGCCGGAGTGGGAGCCAGCGCCGCCTCGCCGATATTCGCGCGCGCGAAGAGAAACAGATTCATAAAATCGGGCCCGTAGGCTTTGAGCACCTGATCATCGGTCCACTCTTTTTTGGTTCCGGTTGCGTCGTCGGTATGGTACTTGAGCCCTCTGTAGAATTTTCCCAACTGGGCCCGCTCTTCGTCGGCAAGATGTTTTTTGTTGAAACGGATGGTTACCTTGTCGAGCCTTTGCCCGGAAGCGGTATAAGCCCCTTGCTCTACAATCAGGGTTTCTCCCTCCCTTAAGACCTTTCTCAAAAAGTCGGTCATGTCCGGTCCGGCAGAGGTCACAATAGACAGCGATTTCTTGTCGGTTAAAAAACCATAAAGGTTGATGATGTCGTTATTTTTGGGGTCTTTCACATACTCGGCTTGATACGCGGGTGTTTCGGCAAAACGGGCAAAATTGTCGCGGAATTTTTTGCTGAATTTTTCGAATGAGGTTTCCTTGGTGGTGTCGAAATAGCAAAGATACTGGTCGTTCTTTGTCAAGCTGGTTTGCAAAAAGGTGCCCGAATGAGGGTCCTGATTATCGAAGTTGGCCTCAATCCGGTCACGTTCGTCTTTGGTCACCTGAACGTAGATTTTTTCGGGGTAAATTTTTTTAGTCATAATAATATCGGCCGTTTAAGGCCACCTATTATTATTATCGGCTGAAACTTATTAAAGTTGCTAAAAAAATGAATTTGTAACCTATTGATATCATTAGTATCTTAAAAAAGTGGGGAGGGGATGAGGTGGCGTTACAAAGCAGATTCTCAAAAAATACAAGGACAAAGATTTTTCCTGTTATTACTCCTCATAAGGGCGCCGATAAGTCCTGATTGATGCCACCTTCCGACAAGGGGAATTTGACTTCGACAAGATGCGTATAGTAGGCCCCTTCCTTCTTAAGTGGCCAAGGAAGGGCGGTAAGGATCGAACTCAATTCGGCGTCAATGTCTTTGTTCAACGCACGATTGATGACCGTTTCACCGTTTTGCTCGACCTCAACTATGACCGTGTCAACCCCCACATGACCGTTCCTAAAAGGCGTAACAGTCACTAAACAGTCGGCCTTAAAAGCGCCGTGCTTGGTTTTAAGCCTCTCGTAGACCTCATTCAGTTGCTCGGTGGTCGAAGGATGATCAACAAGAGCCTCGCCCGCTGTGTAAAGAGAGGCAGAAGGAAGGACCGATACTTCTTTTCCATCTGGTCGAACGGCGAATTCCACATCGTTTTTCGTTTCGGTATCCAACCCCACATGAGTCCAGGAAGGCTCCCCACTGGAAGGCTCCCCACTGGAAGCACTCTCCAATCCCAGAATATTTTTTGCGAAGAGAAAGAGGTTCATCCTGTCGACACCATAATTTTCCAGCACCTTCCCATCATCCCATGCCTCTTTAACGCCATTTTTGTTCTTATGGAACATCATTCCATTGTAGAATTTTCCCAACTGGGCCCGGTGATCGTCGGTCAGGTTTTCTTTGGGGAAGGCAATCCTCACTCGCGTGTATTCTTTTTCATCCGCCTGAAACGCACCGTCGATGAAGAGAGTTTCACCTTCCTTAAACGTCCGTTTTAGATACTCCGTAAACTCGGCTGATTTGGTCAGGATGTTGACCGTAAACATTTTCGGATGGGCAAGGAGGTTGTAAAGGTTGACGATGTCGTTATTTTTGGGGTCTTTGACATACGTTGCCCCATAATCCGGGGTTTTGGCAAACCGGGAAAAAGCGGAACAAAAACGCTTTTTAAATTTTTTGAAGGAGGCGGCGCCTGTATCGACAACACACAAAAACTCGTCGTCCCCGGCGGCTACTTCTTTTTTAAAAACGCCGGTAGAAGGGTCGTTGTTGTCGTAGTACTTCTCGAAGACATCCAGGTCTCCCTGGTTTACCTAAACGTAGATTTTTTCGGGGTAGATTTTTTTATCGCCCATAGCGAACCCAAACTGATGTTATTCGCCTCCGGGAGGTGGTGTTTCTGCCCCGGCAGGCGCCCTTTCAGTGCCGGGCGCTGGCTGTGTAGAACCAGCTTCATCACCCGCTTCAGGCGCTTGAGGAGCCGTTGCACCCAATGGACCAACAGGTGCCGGAGTTGCCGGCGCTCCACTTCCGCCGCGGCCGCCCAAGGGGACGGTTACAGAGGGGCCAATAAACCATTCGCTGACAAAGGTGTGCTGGGGGTCGGCAAAATTGCCTGTCTGCCGATACTGCCCCTCAACCTTCCGCAACGAACCGTTCCAGCCTCCGTTTAAGGCGAGCGCTATATTATCCAATTTGTCGGAGACAACACCCAAGTCTAACGCCGCGCCGACTCCCAGGCGCACGCCCGGTTCAGTATAACTTTTAAAATCGATCAGCCGGGATTCGTACTCGGCATAATCCCAAAAAGACTGCCCGTGCCCTTCGGCCCCATTGTACCACCCGCCGCCATAAAAGATGGCGGCCTCCGGACGAACAATCAACGTGTCCGGGATAGCCTCAAAGCTGTAGGCGACACCTGCTTGGACGCGCAGTCCAAACGAGCCTATTTCAACCGTTTCGCCGCTGGTATCGATGTCGGAGGTGGCGTCATCCACCGAGACCTCTGACCCTTCCTCGCAAACTTCCCCTTCTTCGATTTCCAGATCGCCGTCGGCACCGCAGGGGTAGGTGGATGTCTCTCCCCCTTCAACCGAGGTATCCTGTTCGGGGGTCGCCTCGTCAAAAATTCCTTTGTGATCATCCCGAAGGAGGTCGGCCACTTTGTTGGGTGCGCCATTTTCAAACCGAAAACCAAGGCCGCCGAAAACCTCGAAACCGGAGGACCCTGGCCGATAAACAACATTGCCCCCCAAGGTATGGGACCAGCCTCTGTAGGGAACCAGGCCATCTTCGGCCTTGACCTGCTCGCTCCCTTC
>JACPFC010000066.1:16486-40040 GCA_016183175.1 Deltaproteobacteria bacterium | reverse complement strand
CCGGAGGAGGGTATTGCCGAAATCGTCGATCGTTTCGAAATCAGCCGAGCCCTCGTTCGCAATCACGATGACCTGGTCAAAACGGTAGATCCGTTTCCCGGAAGACCATTCGACAAGGGCGTGTCCGCGAAGGAGAGGTTGATCTGCAAAAGTACTGATGGGAGAAAGAAGCAGAACAACCAAAAAGAAAATCCCCCCTCGCCCCCCTTTGAAAAAGGGGGGGGAATGTCGTCCCCCCCCTTTGTCCTCCGGAGGCGGATCCGCCTCTGGCGGAAAAAATGGGGGTTGGGGGGGATTTGATTTTTTCCCGGATGCGCCGGATCTGTTCTTCATCGCGCGAATCGCGTTCCTCTTTTTTGTTCAGCGCAAAGAGCGACTTTTCAAAAAACTTGCGCGCCAGGCGCTTGTTTTGCTTTTTGAAATGAACCTCGCCCAGATGCTCGAGGATGGACGGCTCGTCCGGGCTTAACCGGTTTGCCTTTTCCAAAAGGGTCAGCGCCCGGTCGTAGTCCCCCTTTTGAAAATAGACCCAGCCGAGGCTGTCCATGATGAAGCCGTCGTCCGGTTTGAGTTTGAGGGCCCGCTCGATCAAGCCCTGCGCCTCGTCGAGATTCATCCCGCGCTCGGCGTAGGTGTAGCCGACAAAGTTGAGCGCCGAGGCGTTGTCGGCATTGACCTTGAGCACTTCCTTCATGTAACCGATGCTTTCCTCCCACTGACCCATCTTTTCCAAAACCACGCCCGCCGAGAAGAGGAGATTTTCGTTGTTGGGAATATTCGCCAGCCCCCGTTTGAGCACCTCCACCGCCTCGGGATATTTTTTGTTGAGCATATAAAGAGAGGCGAGCAGATCATAAAAATCGGCCTGTTTCCCTCCTTTTTCCAGCGCTTTTTTGGCTAGATCGAAGGCCTTGTCCATCTGATTTGAGTTTTTGAAGAGAACCACCTGCCTCACGACCGCATCGGCGTAGAAGCTCGATTCCGGCTTGATCTTCCGGAACTTGTCGAGCGCCTTTTCGAAATCTTTTTTCTCCTGATAAAGGAGGCCGAGATAATAGAGAATCCGGTCGGAGCCGGGGTTTTCCGCCAGGATGGACTCAAATTCCGCCACGGCGCGGTTGATCTCCTTCAACTCATAATAAAGGAGGGCGATGCGCGCCTGAACGGTTGTGTCGTCGGGATTCATCTCCAAAAGCCTGTTCAACACCTCCAGCGCCTTTCGATAGTCCTTCTGGGCGAGATAAATTTCGGAGATGATCTGGAGAATTTTGGGGTTGTCCGGTTCGGCGTCGAGGAGCTTTTGATAGGCCGCCACCGCTCTTCCGTAGTTTTTTTCCGAGGCATGGATGCTCCCAAGATAGAACCAGGCCGACTGCGCCTCGGGATTGTTCTGAATCAGCTGATTAAGAACGGCCACCCCTTTTGCCGCCTCATCGGCCGACATGTACTCGCGCGCCAAAAGGGTCGCCGCATCCTCGTTTTTGGGGTCGAGGGCGACCACTTTCTGATAGGCGGCAATCGCCCTGTCAGGCTCTTTTTTCGTGGAATAAATTTTTGCCAGGAGAAGATTGAGTTCGAAGTCGTCCGGATGGGTTTTCAAGGCCTCTTCGGCGATCTTTTGAGCCTCGTCGAGCTTGTTTTGCCGTGCGAGTTGATAGGCCTTGCCGGTGACCAGATAGGGAGAATCGGGATTCCGGGAAATGGCCTTGTCCAGATAGAAAAGAGACCTTTCTCCCTCCCCTTCGAGCCCCTGGAGTTCAGAAACGACATAATAGTAGAGGCTGTTCCCTTTTGAATCGACCCCTTTCAACACACCGGCGGTCTCTTTTTTAGGGACGTGGGCGCACTGCGTCAAAAAAAGGAGGGCAATAAGGACAACAAGGAAATTGTTCAAAACCATCCTGATTCCAATTAAACCACGAAATGCCCGCTAAAGACAACCCGCCCGTTACACCCCTTACATAACAATTCAGCCTCGGGTGGATGTCTTTCAGGTTTTGTCGGCTGTTTGAGCGCACCACAGTGAACATCGCCAATCGAAACATTCTTGAGGCCAACGATCAAATAGAGCGGCGATTAAATAGACCGCGAGTTCCGAAAAAACCGAAAGCAGACATCCGGGGCTGAATTGTTATCCGGTTAGAGACCAAGGACATCCGCCATCGTGTAAAGCCCCGATTTTTTGCCGACAATCCAGCCTGCGGCCCTGAGGGCACCGTCGGCAAAGGTTGTCCGGCTGGTTGCGATATGTCGGAGCTCCAGCCTCTCACCGGCGCCGCAATAATAAACCGTGTGCTCCCCCACGATGTCGCCGCCGCGGATCACCTGCATGCCGATCTCGCGCGGATCGCGGGGGCCTGTAACCCCCTGCCGGTGAAAATTGACATCCTGCGGATAGCGCCTGCCAGTGGCCCCGGCCAGAATTTCGGCGATACGGACCGCCGTGCCGGAGGGGGCATCTTTTTTTGCCCGATGATGCGCCTCCAGAATTTCAAGGTCGTAGCCGGAACCGAGAATCTTCGCGGCATCGCCAACCAGTTTGAAGAGCGTATTCACCCCCACGCTCATGTTGGGGGACAAAACAACCGGAATTTTTCGGGCGGTGTTGCGAATCACCGACCGATCATCGTCCGAAAGGCCGGTGGTGCCGATGACCATGGGACATTCATGTTCCGCCGCGATTCTCACATGCTTAAGCGTCGCCTTTGGTTCCGTAAAATCGATGACAACCGGGAGGTTTTTGTCCTTCCCTTTTTTAAAAACCTCCTCCAGGGAGGCGGAAATGGAAACACCCAGCGCACCGACGCCGGCAACAAGACCGGCGTCCTCGCCCACGGCCTTCGAGGTCGGCTGTTCGGTGGCCCCGACAATTTGAAATTCTTTTTTCCCGACTGCCTGCGCGATGATTGTTTTGCCCATCCGCCCTGCAGAGCCGGTGATAATGAGTTGAATCATATCAATCCATACTCCTTTAACGCCCGACGCAATTTCTCCCGATTCTCCTCAGAAATCGGCGTCAACGGCAATCGGTATTCCTCTTCGATTTTCCCCATCAGGCTCAACGCCGCCTTGACGGGAATCGGATTCGTCTCCAAAAACATCGCCCGATGAAGAGGCATAAGCTTTTCGTGAACCTTCTTCCCCTCCTCCACTTTCCCTTCCGAATACATACGCCACTGTTCCGCCGACTCGCGGGGGACAATGTTGGCGGTGACCGAGATGGAACCGACCCCCCCTTTAAGTTTGATTTCGTGGTTGAGCGCATCCTCCCCGGAGATCACGGCAAAATTTTTCGGACAGAGGTTGACCAGTTTTTCCACCTGCTCCAGATTTCCGGCCGCCTCCTTGATGCCGACGATATTTTCAATTTCCGCCAGACGGGCCATCGTTTCGGGCAACATGTTCAAAGCCGTCCTTCCCGGGACATTGTAGAGAACCACCGGAAGCGGCGACGCCTCGGCAATCGCCTTGAAATGCCGGAAAAGCCCCTCCTGCGTCGGCTTGTTGTAGTAGGGGGTCACCTGCAGGGTTCCATCAGCCCCCGCTTTTTCGGAGGCCTTTGTCAGATCAACGGCCTCGTGCGTCGCATTGGCCCCCGCGCCGGCCAAAATCTTCACTTTTTTTCCTGCCTGTTCGACGACAATCTTGATGACTCGGATATGCTCTTCAAAAGTAAGCGTGGCCGACTCGCCGGTGGTTCCGCACGGGACAAGGACATTTGTTCCCGACTGCACCTGCCAGTCGACCAGTTTGCGCAGGGCCGCTTCGTCCACCTTGTCTTTTTTGAAAGGCGTCACCAACGCGACCATCGAACCGGAAAAAATATGAGTCATATTTCCATCTCCCCCTCAAACACCGTCGTCGCGGGGCCGGTCATAAAGACGTTTCCGCTTGCCTCATCCCAGAAGATTTCCAGATTGCCGCCCCGCAGACGGACCGTCACCGATCGGCCGGTTTTGTTGTTCTCTACCGAGGCCACAACAGCCGCACAGGCGCCGGTGCCGCAGGCGAGCGTCTCCCCCGCCCCCCGCTCCCAGACCCGCAGACGGATATTTTTTTTGTCCATCACCTGAACAAATTCCACATTTGCCCGGTTGGGAAAGAAGGGATCGTTTTCAATCCGCGGCCCGATTTTCTCCACGTCGGCTGAATCGACATCATCGACAAAGAGGACACAATGGGGGTTGCCCATGGAAATGACCCAGCCATCCGCGTTCCGTCCTTCGAGAACCGGCTTTCCCATATTTACTTTCACCCACGCCGTCTCTCCGGTTGTCCCCGGATGACCGGCAATCAATTCCGGATAAATCATCCCCGCCATTGTCTCCACCGCCAGAGACGTCTTGGGGGTGATCCCGTGATCCCGCAGATATTTCACAAAACAGCGGATGCCGTTCCCGCACATTTCCACCCTACCGCCGTCGGCGTTGTAGATATCCATCCGAAAATCGCCCTTTGTGGACGGGGCGGCCGCCAGCAGTTGGTCCGCCCCGACGCCGAAATGGCGGTCGCAAAGTTTTTTGGCGAGCCGCGAAAGGTTGTCCACAGGATGACTGATCGTATTCAGCAGGACAAAATCGTTCCCCGCCCCCTGCATTTTGGTGAAATAAAGCTTCATTTTAAAAAATCAGGGACCTTTTCTCCCCTGACAATATCCTCCAGACTCTCCCTCTCATTAATGACAAAAAACTCCTTCCCGTTCACCATCACCTCCGCCGGCTGTGGGCGTGAATTATAGTTGGAGCTCATCGAATAACCATAGGCCCCGGCGCTCATAATCGCCAGATATTCGCCGGGGAGCATTGTCTGAAGCGGCCGCTCCACAGCGAAAAAATCGCCCGTCTCGCAAACGGGGCCGACAACGTCGGCATGTATTTTATCCCTTTTGGCCTCCACATGGAGGGGCTCAATTTTGTGATAGGCGTCGTAAAGCGCCGGACGCATCAGGTCGTTGGTCCCGGCATCGACAACCACGAATTTTTTGGACGCGTGCTCCTTATTGTAAAGCACCCGGGTGACAAGGATCCCCGCATTGCCCACCAAAAAACGTCCCGGCTCCAGAATCAGCTTGAGATTCAAGTCCTGTATCTCCTTTTTTATCGCCGATGCATATTCTTCCGCCGTCGGCGGTGTTTCATCTTTGTACGTTATCCCCAGGCCGCCGCCAATATCGAGATGTTTCAGCGAAATCCCCGCCCCGCGGATTTGCCGGATCAATTCTTTGATCTTGCGCACCGCCTCCACAAAGGGGGCAACCTCGATTAACTGCGATCCGATATGGCAGTCGATCCCGACAATCTCGATCCCCCTCATCGCAGACGCTTTGGCGTAAACTTCAACGGCGTTGTCGTGACAGACGCCGAACTTGCTTTTTTTCAACCCCGTTGAAATATAGGCGTGCGTTTTGGGATCGACATCCGGATTCACACGAAGGGCAACCGGCGCTCTTTTGTTTAAACCCAGGGCGATACGGTTGATATTTGCCAGCTCTTCTTCGGACTCCACGTTGAATTGCAGAATCCCCGCCTTAAGCGCCGCCTCAATTTCCACGGAACTTTTGCCGACCCCCGAGAAGACAATTTTTTTGGGATCGCAACCGGCCTGAAGGGCCCGTTCAAGCTCCCCCCCCGAGACGACATCGATCCCGCTTCCGGCCCTGATAAACGTCTTTAAAATGGCCCGGCATGAATTGGCCTTCATCGAGTAACAGACGAGATGATCCGCACCGCCAAACGCCGCGTCAAAATGTTCGAAGGTCTCTTTGAGCGCGCGATAGCTGTAAATATAGACCGGCGTCCCGAACTTTTGGGCGATTTCGCCGACCGCAAGGTTTTCGCAATGGAGAACGTTATCTATGTAGGTAAAGTATTTCATTCCCCCACCAGTTTCTTTGCCCTCGCAAGTTCCGCCTTCACCCGCTCGCGCGCCGTGCCGCCGATCGATTTCCGCCGGTTGACGGACGCCTCCACATCCAGCCATTCCTTTGCGTCGGCATTGAAGGCGGGAGAAAATTTTTTCATCTCGGCCAAGGACAAATCCTCAAGGGTCTTGCCTCTTTCGAGGCATGATTGGACCATTTTGCCGACAATCTCATGCGCCCGGCGGAATTCCACCTTTTTGGTCGCCAGATAATCGGCAAGGTCGGTGGCCAAAAGAAAACCCTCTCTTGTCGCCTTTTTCATCGCCGCGGGGTGGACCCCGATTTTCGGGATCATCTCCGTCAGCACAAAAAGGGAGATAAATGCCGTGTCGAGGGCATCGAAGAGCGGCTCCTTGTCCTCCTGCAAATCCTTGTTGTAGGCCAGCGGCAGACCCTTGATCACCGTCAAAAGAGAAACGAGATCGCCATAGACCCTCCCCGTTTTTCCCCGGATGAGCTCGGGGGCGTCCGGGTTCATTTTTTGCGGCATCATCGAGGAGCCGGTGCAAAACTCCTGCGGAAGGGAGATAAAGCCGAACTCCCGACTGCTCCAGAGAACAAGCTCCTCCGAGAGCCGCGAGAGATGGGCCATCAGAAGTGAAAGGGCAAAGAGAATTTCGGCCGCAAAATCCCGGTCGCTCACCGCATCGAGGCTGTTCCGGCTGACTTCGCCGAAGCCCAATTCCTTCGCGACAAACTCCCGGTCGACCGGAAAGGTACTCCCCGCCAACGCCCCCGCGCCGAGCGGGCAGACATTTAAACGCGCCATCGCAGACCCGATTCGTCCCTTGTCGCGCTCCAGCATCTCAAAATAGGCAAGCCAGTGGTGGGCCCAGTAGATGGGTTGAGCCCTCTGCAGATGGGTATACCCCGGGAGAACCACAAACCCTTTTTCTTCGGCGATATTCAGGATCGCCTTTTGCAAACCCGAAACGGCCCCGGCCAGTTCGGTCAACTGGCGCCGAGCATAGAGACGTAAATCGAGCGCCACCTGATCGTTCCGGCTCCGCGCCGTATGCAATTTTCCGCCGACAGGGCCGATCTTTTGGGTGAGCCGCGACTCAACCGCCATGTGAATATCCTCGAGGGCATGGGACCATTTGAATTTTCCCGCCTCGATTTCGGCCCTTATCCCGATCAAGCCCCTGTCGATTTTTTTTTGCTCCCCGGCGGTCAGGACGCCGATTTTTTGAAGCATCCGGGCATGGACCCGCGAACCCTCGATATCTTCGGCGTAGAGCCTCCGGTCGAAGGGGAGGGAGGAGTTAAAGGCCTCCATCAGGGGGTGTTCCCCCCTCTCAAACCGCCCCCCCCAAGCCTTTTTTTGCTGTTTCTTCATGAAGTTAGCGACGTTATCAATTTGAATGCCCTTTGTCAAAAAACAAAAACCTTGACGCCTCCGGATGAGTAGGCAATAATGGATTCAATCAGAGCTTCAGTTCAGCAACATTAACGACGTGAGATACTCATCGATTAGCTAATCGAGCAAAACCGGTAAAAGACTCCCCAAAAAGCGATAACCCTGAAGCGTCTCCTGTCGTTTGATATGTCAACATCCGATACCAGATCGAGCGGCCGCACCGGGATAGTCAGAGAGTATACCCCTCCTCCGCGTCGCCGATCCCCGATGGGCAAAAAACCGTACAACAATAAAATGAACGGCCGTGACGACTTGTTGCCTCTCCCCGATTCCGGCCCTCCACCGCCCGATTACGGCCGAACCGACGGCCCGCGTCCTCAACCGGCCCCCGAAACGGGGGCAGGAAACGGAAATCCTGAAACGGCTGTTTCAACATCCCCCGCGCCAGGGGCGGTACCCGAAGAACATCCCCCTCTCTCCAGATTCTTTAAGGAGGGGGTCATGTACCTCAAGGATTTAAAGCTGGTGAAAATCGCCGATCTCATTCATCTGGCCCGCGAGTTCGGCATTGATGGGGCGGCCGGCATGAAACGGCAGGAGCTGATTTTCTCGCTTCTGAAAGCCCAGACCGATCAGCAGGGAGCCATTTACGGCGAAGGGGTTTTGGAGACGCTCCCCGACGGCTTCGGCTTTTTGCGTTCGGGTGATTTCAGCTATCTTCCCGGGCCGGACGATATTTATGTTTCTCCTTCGCAGATCCGCCGCTTCAACTTGAGAACGGGCGACACCGTTTCGGGGCAGATTCGCCCCCCCAAGGAGGGGGAGCGCTATTTTGCCCTTCTCAAGGTCGAACTGGTGAATTTCGAAGACGCGGAGCTGGCGCGCGACAAGATCCTCTTCGACAACCTGACGCCGCTCTATCCCAACGAGCGCTTTAACCTCGAATTCGACCCGAAAAACTACACCACGCGGATTCTCGATCTGCTGACGCCGGTGGGGAAGGGACAGCGAAGCCTGATTGTCGCGCCTCCCCGCACCGGGAAGACAATGATGCTTCAGAACATCGCCAACGCCATTTCGGCCAATCACCCCGAAGTTGTCCTCATTGTCCTGTTGATCGACGAGCGCCCTGAAGAGGTGACCGACATGGAGCGCTCGGTGAAGGGGGAGGTCATCAGCTCGACGTTCGACGAACCGGCCACGCGCCATGTGCAGGTGGCGGAGATGGTGATTGAAAAATCAAAAAGGCTGGTGGAGCACAAAAAGGATGTGGTGATTCTTTTGGACAGCATCACCCGTCTCGCGCGGGCCTACAATACGGTCGTGCCGCCGTCCGGAAAAATCCTCTCCGGCGGCGTTGATTCCAACGCCCTTCACAAGCCGAAGCGTTTTTTCGGCGCCGCGCGGAATATCGAGGAAGGGGGATCGCTTACCATCGTCGCCACCGCGCTTATCGATACCGGTTCGCGGATGGATGAGGTGATTTTCGAGGAATTCAAGGGAACCGGCAATTCCGAGATCCATCTGGACCGGAAGCTGATGGAAAAACGGATTTTCCCCTGCATGGATGTCAACGCCTCCGGCACGCGGAAAGAAGAGCTTCTGCAACCCGAGGATGTCCTGAATCGCGTATGGGTGTTGCGCAAACTCCTCCATCCACTCAACGTTCTCGATACGATGGAATTTTTGGTTGATAAAATGCAGGGGACAAAGAGCAACAAGGATTTTTTGGAATCCATGAACAAATAAAATTTAAAATTCAAAATGAAAAATTCAAAAGTAAGGTACCTGCATTTTTAATTTTGCATTTTAAATTTTGAATTATTTCCTAAAGACCCCCAGCCCCACCGGCACGCCGATATAGCTTGGCAGTCTTAACTCAAACGATCCAATCCGCGCATACATCTGGCTGGAACTTCCACCATCGAAGTTGAGCGCCGCCACACACCCCAAGCCCCCTTTCGCTTCGGACCGGGCCATCAGTTTCGCCAGTTCGCCCACTTCAAACGGGAAAAGGGTCGTCAGAAGAATCACTTCTCCTTTTTGATTAATTCCAACGGCTGTTTTCTGGCTTTTCCTGGCTTTAAGCCGCGGGACCTTTCCGTTGACGACCAGACGGGGGCCGGCTTGGACGGCGGTGGTGATGCCACTGGTATTTTTCCAATCGGCACTATGAACAATGTGGGGCCTTCCCTTTTCGATGTAAAAAACCCCCCACCACGAAATTTTCTTGAAGGGAT
Organism: Deltaproteobacteria bacterium; assembly: GCA_016183175.1. Lineage (NCBI taxonomy): Bacteria > Pseudomonadati > Myxococcota > Myxococcia > Deltaproteobacteria bacterium. The sequence continues at coordinate 30,520 of JACPFC010000066.1, read as the reverse complement.
TTATCTCCTTGCCGCTTTTGATGATGAGTCCCAGCGGTTTCCCGGATGGATCGAAGAAGTTGGCGTTCACGGCGATGATGGCGCCCTCACTTTCGGCCAGTCGCCTGATGGGCTCGTATCTTTCGGGGGCCGCCAACACGGGCCTGAAATCGTAGCGCCGGGGATCGATTTTAAAGACATGGATCAGATACGGCACCGACTCGGAATGTTTCTTGTCGACGGCGATTTTTTGGTAGGAAAGGCCCGGCTCCAAGCGCATCCAGTCGGAGGCCGTAGAGGTAAAAGGAAAAAGACAGAGAATCAGCAGGAAAAATAGACCCCTTCTCATGGCATTGGATATAGAAAATTTTTGGAGGAATGCCAACCAAGAAACGTTGAAAAATGAGTAAGGAGTAAATTTCATCATATCTTGTAAATTTGTATTGTATTTATACAAGATACTGTTCAAAATGCATTTATCATGGAAACCGTATCCCGCCTCCTGGTCTGTCCCAAAAGATCTTTTTTTCTCTTTGGCCCCCGGGGAGTCGGCAAAAGCACCTGGCTGAAAAAAGAATTGCACCGGGCGGTTTATTTTAATCTCCTGGATACGCGACTGTACTTGGAATTGAGCCGCGCTCCATCCCTTTTGGAGGCAAAAGTCGGCGACAAACCGGCCGATACCTGGGTTTGCGTCGACGAGGTACAGAAGATTCCCGATCTGTTGAACGAAGTTCATCGTCTGATGGAATCGAAAAGGTGGAAATTCGCCTTAAGTGGTTCGTCAGCGCGAAAATTGCGCCGGGGAGGGGTCAACCTGCTGGCCGGCCGCGCCATCACGCGCGAGATGGCCCCTTTTTCCTATGGGGAACTGGGCAATAAATTTCCTCTTAGACAGGTCCTCGAGTGGGGGCTGTTGCCGCTTGTCGTCCTTCATCCCCACGATGCACCCGATACCCTGACCGCCTATGTTCACACCTACCTCAAGGAGGAAATCAAAGAGGAAGGACTGGTGCGCAAGGTGGAACCTTTCGTCCGCTTTCTGGAAATTGCCGGTTTGATGAACGGCCAGCAGATCAATTCGGAGAATATTGCCCGTGATGCCCACATTCCGCGGAGCACGGTCGATGTCTATTTTTCGATTCTCGAGGATACGTTACTGGGCTATTTTCTCAAACCCTACCGTCCGGGGGCGAAGGTGCGCGAACAGGCGCACCGGAAGTTCTACTGGTTTGATGCCGGTGTAGCGCGGGGGGCGGCGAATCTTCTTTATGATCCGCTGGAACCCGGTTGGTTGGGTTATGCCCTTGAAACCATGATTTTTCATGAGATGCGGGTGCATAATCATGTGCGGGGAAAAAATCGCCCCTTTTATTATTACCGGGTGGGCGGCATCGAAATCGATTTTGTCATTGAAACCCGGAAAAGGACAATGTCCCAAAAACCGGAGGTCATTTGTCTGGAGGTAAAGGGCTCCAAAAAGTGGGATCGTAAATGGGAAAAACCGATCCGGTCCCTTAAGGAGACCGGCAGGATTTCCGTCAAAAAAATGGTTGGGGTGTATTTGGGGGAAGAATCATTCCATTTTAACGGCTTCGATGTCCTGCCTGCGCTTGAGTTCTTAACCCTTTTGCACGAGGGAAAAATATTTTGAACGGATTATGCGGCGTTTTTGAGGGAGTAACCGGGGAACTGGGGTTCTTTCATGATGACTTTACAATGTGGTCCGCTGTCAGGACCTGACCCTATGTCTTTTTGCGGGAATTGCCAATGGGGAAAAATCAGAGATTACGATAGACCTCTTTTCGATCTCCGATTTTAATGATAACAATCAGCAACACATCATTTCGGACCTCATAGACAACGCGATAATCCCCAATTCGCAAGCGGTATAATTGATCGGCGCCTTTTAATTTTTTTACTTTTAGAAGTTCCGAATATGGATTTGTCGAAAGCAAGGTAACCGCTTCCAACACTTTGTCTTGCACTTTGGCGGGGAGCCTGTCGAATTCCTTTTTCGCGCTCTTGGTAAATTCAACTCGATAATTGGGCATTGTTCAGTGGCTTCTTTTACGGCCCGCAAGAATCTGCTCCAAGGGAATGGTCTCTTCGTTTCGCCGACTATAGTAAGCCTCAAGATCAATTTCATCTTCCAATTGTTCCACCAGGGCCTGTTCGATCAGGTAACGCAATTTGAAACCGCGCTTTTTGCACAGCTGGATGGCCGCCTTTTTCACCTCGGCGCTGATAATGGTCGATAACGTGGATGTTCTTTCCATATCATCAATTATAATGAAAAAAAAAGAAAAAACAAGAAAAAAAATCAGGGAGATGCCTAAGCAGCGTTTTTGAGGGAGTAACCTTAAATTAAGGGGAGGATGAAGGAGGGGTTACTTTATTGGGAGGACCCCGTCAAGCCGCACCGCGTAAACTTTGAAGGCTTACATCCCGGCCCCGCAGGCTTTGATGATCAAATCCTCGGTCAGAAAGTAGTTGTTTGGATAATCGAAATAATCGGTAAGCCGGTTCCGGTCCTGGTCAAAAATGGTATAGTTGATCCAGTGACGCGGGGTATCCCCCGTGCCATCCCAATCCGTGGAACGGCTGATGGCGCATTCCTCGTCCGACAAGATCCCGTAATTGTCGCTACAATACTGCGCGACCACATCTTCATCATCCCAGTGCTCATCCTGGCAACCGGCATCTTCCGAGAGTTCTTCCCCCTCTTCCAGTCCCTTCAGGCATCCGTGGAGGGTAAACACGAGCGGCTTTCCCTTTCCATCCGAGCCTTCCTGGGCAAAACTGGGCGACAGGCCTTTTTTCCCGTGAAACGAGCTCAAGCCGACGATTAAAAGCTGGTTTAAGTTCTCCAGATTCACCGGCTCTCCGGCGGGCATAATGGTGTTCCCGTCTTCGCGAATCACAAAATTGCCCCGGCACGAGGTTAAGGTCAGCGGTTTGCCGCTTTCGTCATAACAGTCTCTGTCATCCTCGGCGCCCGTGCCGGTGGTGAATTCGGAGTTGATTCCATCGGCGGTCCAGTTGAACTCCGTGGTGCTGTCGCCTATGTCCAGATAAATATCTTCCTTGTCAAAATCGGACCGGTTGTTCACGGCGATCAGGTCGTCCCACGGATCTTCCGCACCGATCGCCTTTGTCGTCATCGTGGCGTAAAGATCGGCGAAAAGAAGCTTGGCGGTGTTGTCAAAGAAGGGGCCGAGGCTATTCACGATAAAGGAGCCTACGAGATGAACGTTGCGGACGTTAAAATCCCAGCGGGTCTCCGATTCTTCTCCCGTATCCAAATCGACATGCGGTTCATACTCCCCAAATCCGGTCCACGTGTCGGGGCGGTTGATGGTGATGCTCACGTCGTCGCACAGATCCTCCGGGTCGACATCGTCTTTCCAATCGACATCCGAAGGGACGCATCCCGCATCGACGCTAAAAAGGAAATAGGTGCACTCTTCAATCAGCCCCTTCGAACGCCACAGATTTTCATCTCCCACAAACGCATCCCAGCAGTCGCGGATCGCCTCGGCATCGGTTGTCCCGCTGATTGTCTCTCCCGCCGCATGATTGCAGGCGCCGCTGGAGTAGGCCGTGTTAAAGGTGATGTAAGAATCAAACTGGAAGGTTTTCAGGAAATCCTGATATTCGGCGGCCGACTTGTCGATGCCCACTTCCGATTCCATGGCGTCAAACACCTCTTTGACTGTTTGCCCTTCTTTTAAATAAAAGGTGGCGATTTTCCCCTCCATTTCGACATTATTGCAGTTGCCGGGCTCGAACTTCACAAATTCATGGTAGAAGACATAATAGGTGTTGGTCCCGTCGGTATAGACCTCCGGCTTGTTCGCCGGGATGCAGGCCTCGGCGCCGGTAAATGCGATCGTGCCGTTGTCAAACGGACATTGCGTATCGGGATCGTCCCAGCTCCCCTCCTTGGCCTCCTGGCGGTACGGGTTGGTGGGGAGGGGGAAACAGCCGTTCACATTGGCCATCTGATGGTTGTACGGCTTGAAGACTTTTACCGAATTGGGGTCGGTATTGATCGGATCGTACTCCACGGCCCCCAACATGATTGCCCCATGGTCTTTGTACACCTTGGCCGGGATATGGAGCTTGAACGAAGGGGGGTTCCGGGCCGTCTCCAGGCCGTCGAGAATCATGGTAATGCGGTCGATAAGAAGCACCGCAGAGCCATCCACCGGCGTTCCGGACCCCGTGCATTCGCCGGTGGTTGCGGCAACGCCCTTGAAATAAATCGAGTAATCGGCGGGATGATCGCTGTCCAAATCGGCGGTTCCGTAACTGTTGACAATTGTCAAAAGCCCGTGAATTTCGGTTCCTGCCGCCACCGTGTCATCCACGAAAAAGGTCGCGGTAAATTCAGACGGCGCACCGAATGATGTTGGAACACTGCTGTTATCCACCGTAAAACTGCCGACGACACTCTCATCTTCGGCATTGTACAAGCTCCCGGCCGTGATGGTGCTCGTCAGGGTATAATTCGTTGAGTTGTTTTCGATGGTGAATTTCTTTGTCGTATTGCCGTCCACCGCACCGTCTCCATCCGCATCGGTGTTTTCATCGATCAGAAAATTGCAGAGGTTCTTCCGGTTGGAATCCGAATAGGGGGTAATGGCATTGTCGCTTTTGAGTTTGGTGTCGTCCTGATAGACAAGCACCGCGTTCGAAAGCTCCTGCTGGCCCACAAGGACCACGCCGTTTTCCGGTCCGTTGGCCCCCGTATGTTTTAAAACCAGCCAGCCCATGTCGTAGAAGTCCCAGGGGCACGATTCTTCCGTGGCCTCGTCACACGCGGGAGGGGTGGGGGAATAATGGATTTCCAGGAACACCGACTGGCCGACGGCAACATCGAGAGGAAAACTTACCTCCTCCGAACTCCTCCACAGATCCTCCCGGACCAGATCCTCTTTTTTGACAAAGGTAAAATAGCCGGCGGTGATGGGATCGGCCCAGATTTTTAAATTCGAGTGATAGGTCAGGCCGCTCCCGTCATTATGGAGTTTCAGGATGACCGCCTGAGAATCCTCCGGAATCCAGTCGCTAAAAACGGAGACGGTCCCAAAATTGATCGCAGAATCAAACGAATCGAGGTCGAGCTCCATACTGCAGGAGGTCTCATCGTCGTCCAGACAAGGATCCGCGGGATCGGTGGTATAGGTCACTTCGAGAACCGGCTCCTTCCCGCCGGTGGCCCCCACGGCATCCACATCCACCTCGCCCAGAGAGGTATTGATTGTCATTTTGGCGGCATAGGAAATGGGATTGTAAAGGCTCCCCTCAGGGGCCTCGATCATCAGGGTCGGTTCAAAGACAACATCGAGGCGGACATACCCCCCCGATTCAATCGCCATTCCGTCCGGCGAGCGGCCGGTTGAGTTTTCGGTCACCGAGAAGGCGGATGGGCCGTCTGGAAGGGCGCCGGTATAATCCTCAAGTTTGGGTTCCAGGAACTCTTCGTCCCACGGGGGGGGATAGTACTTAAAATAGTCGGGGTTGAGGGTGTCGGTGATTAAATCTTCAAAGCCGTCGAGATCGATATCATCTACTTCATCATCTACTTCCATCGCAGACGACTCGGCGCCGCTGGCGCTCGCCTCAAACTGAACTGTGTTGATATTAAGCCGGTCGCCGCCCGTGTTGCAGATCTTGAGGCTCTGCGTGGCCGCCCGCCCCGAAGGGACCCTCATGAAATCGAGTGTGGAAAGATCGGGGGCGTCATCGTCGGAACACATGTACGAGGCCAAGATGACCTTGAAATCCGCCGGCCCCGTCACCGCGCCCTGGAAGGGGAAATGGATATAGCCGGAAAGTCCCGACACAGTGACCTCGATGTAGCCGGAGCGGGTTCCCATCAGGCTCGCGTCAAACTGGAGGGTATAATCTTTGGACGTTCCCGCCGCCAGGACAAGGTCCGAAACGGAGGCAAAGACGGTCTCTTCCCCCTCGATTTCCTCGACAAACCGGAATCCCCCCCCGGAACCATAAAAACTGATAAAAAAGGTGGTGTCCTCCGATGTCCCGTTGGTGAGGGTCAGCGTGGTGGTTTCCTTTTTGTACTGTTCCGTTTCCTCAAAATCGTGATACCCATTTCCATCTTCGCTTTTCAGAGTGATGTCGATGCCGCTATCGTCAAACGTGTTGACCGCCTGGGAGGCCAGATCGCTGTTCGGGTCGGGGGTGACAATCGGGTCCACCGAGTCGTCCGGCCCCCCGCCCCCGCCGCCGCCGCATTGACTCAACACGGCGATGCAGGCCGGAAGGAAAACAATCGAAAATATTTTTCCCAAATCGTTCTTCATAATCCTTTACTCCGCCGTTCCCTCTTCCATAAAAGTCACATCCAGCACGAAGAAAAGATAGGCCTCGTTGTCGATGAGGAAGGTCTGCGCGGAAGAGGCGCCGATGAAGGTGGAATCGGCATTCGTGAATGTCCCAACCCCCACAAGCGTCATCCGCCCGTTTTCGGGAAGGGACCCTTGCAGATAATACTCACCCCCCCATTCCTCGATGGGGAGAAGCGAGTCGCCGTCGTCATCGGTCTGCCCGCTTGCCTCCTCAAGCCCGTCAAACAAGACATCGCTCACCGTCTCCGGCATTCCCGTGGGAAGCCAGCCGGTGGTCAGATCGGCGGCAATGCTTATCTGAAAGACCCCGTCGCCATCGGCGATGATCACCGTCACATCATCGGGAATCCCCTGCGCCCGCAACATGACATCCACGTCTTCCAGGAGGATATTCCCGTCTTCATCGATGGTCCCGCCCTGTCCCGGCGACGTCAGAAGGCTGTAGGTATCCGAGAAGAAGGAATTCCCCTCGGGCGACGGGAGGCAGAAATCAGCGCCATCCTTAAATTCGCTCAAGCTGATTGTATCGCCGCCCGAAATTTCCGCCTCGAGAAAGGGGGTGACAAAATCCTCGGACAAGAGGCCGTTCACATCGGTGCCCAGCGCCAGATCGCTGGGGGCGACAATCCCCCCGCTGGCGGGGACATACATATAACCCCGCATCCTGTCGACACGGAGAAAATAGCTACCGTCATCGGGTCGGGCATTGACCGTCGCCTCGTCGTACTCGGAGCTGTGGTCGGTGATTTCGTCGCAGGCAAAGGGGGCCACCGCCGAGCCTAAGGGCTCAAGGATCACGCTGGTCCGGTAGGTGCTGGAGCCGATCTGATAGTAGACATAGAGCGTGGTTTGGTAACCGCTCTCGGAGCAAAAACTGGGGAGATAGCGCACATTGATTTTTATCGCATCGCCGGAGACGACGGCGAGGTCCGAAAAATCGGCGCCCGACAAATAATTCCCGTCGGCGTCGGTGATGCTGTAGAGCGAAAAATCGTCGCAGAGGTTGTTATAAAAAACAATATCGGTGAGGGTAATGGTGTCGGACGAGGTGTTCGACAGTGAAAGGGAGCGGTAAACGGCCCCTCCATCGGCGGAATTGAATGTGATAACGTCGTTTTCCGGACTCAACTCGAAATCCCCGACGCTGTTGGTCGATTCGCTCCCCACAAGGGAACTGCAGGCGGTAATGAGCAAAATGAGAGGCAACAGGAAAATCCGTTTGGAATCTGGAATTTGGAATTTGGAATTTTGCATTATGGTGTCACCTCCTCCTCCAGCCATGGGTAAATCTCAAGAAGGAGTTTGGTCGAAAAGTGGATATAGCCGTTTTCGACATCCAGCTCGATGTCCGGATAGTTGCCGCCAAACGAAATGTCTTGAATGCCGTAGTCGCAGAGCATGTCCTTGATTTCATTGTCACCCATCGAAGCAAACCGGCAGGGGTCGTCCCAATCGCCAAGCGGGCTCACCTCGAGGGCCCTTGGCTTAAGAGAAAGCCCCGTATCCCCGCTTCTCCCGTTGGTCATCTGCAACCTGCTTGACGGACTGATATGAATTGGGCCGACAGTGATCCCCCCAAGATCTCGAGGCGATATGATTTTCGATGAGGAGGCCGTCATACCCCTCCGCCTCGGCGATTTCCTCATCGGTGGTGACCGTCTTCGAGGCGCCAAGACCGACAGCGCTATCCGGGAGGGTTATCCTGATGCTGGGAGTGGTTGCACCGGCGGACGGATCGGAAGGGGCAAAATTTCCCCAGACTTGCGGGAGAATCGTCTTCCGCAGGGAATTTGTCACATCGTTGTCGTTGTACGACAGGCCGCGATCCGCCAGGCTGATGAAAAGAGGGGTTTCTTCCAGGGGCAGGAGATAGATTTCCATCTCCCGGCTCGTTCTGTCGTATTTGACAATCAGCTTAAGCAGGAGATCCAGCCGCAGTTTGACCACGGAGGAACCGATGCAATAGGTATCTTCTTTTCCCTCGCAATCGGGGGTATCCCCCGCCTTGTCGAGGTTTTTCACGTCCACCTGCACATTGCTCAAACCGAGCTGGACCAGCGCCGCATCGGAATCGCCATTGTAGGGGAGAAGGGCCAGCGTCGGCGGATAATCCTTGTTGAGTGAAATATCCAGATGGATGGCATCGCTGGAAAACAGGTATTCGATGTCCGCAAAGAGCGTGGAGGGGGGGAGATCGGCCGAAAGGATGTCGATCCTTTCACAGATGCCGAGCCGGCCGAGGATCACCTTGTCGATCCCGACCGACCAGTTGCTTTCCAGATCGAGATCGTCCGCCAGGTCTTCATCCATGAGATCCAGCACAACCAGCGGCCCTTTTTTCCAGAGGAGATGCGTCGCAGAGTTCAGGAATTCCTCGATGGCGACCGACATCCCCAGGTAAGGTTTTTCCTCCACGCAATTCGGTGGATACTGGTATCCGGCATCGGAATGACATGACGCTTCGGCGTTCACGTCAAAATCGCGGTACATATATCCGTTTCCGCGGATGGTGTCGTCGGCGTCGGTGGAAGTGGAAGATGAGGCAAACGGGGAACGGCGAATAAGCGAGGCGGAAACCCCGCTGGCCCCCATGGAGAGGGGGAGTTTCAACTGCAACGAACCGTCCTGAACGAGAATATCGGCCTCTTTGATATTGGGGGTGAAGGTAAAGACGGGATTCTTGGCGTCTTCTTCCAGCACAAATTCAACCCCATCGCCGGTGTCGTCCAATGCCATGGTCATGTCGGTTATGCGTGAATCCTCGGGGACCCATTTGGGATAAGGGAATGCCTGCGGATCAAACAGGGGATTAACCAACTGGGTTCCCAGACAGGACAAAATATTCTTAAATGTGTGATCAAAAACATCGCGCATCAGGGTCAAAAGAGCGGTATCATTCCCCTCCTGGCCAGGGACCAGCCACAAGAGGTATCCCTGATCGGAGGTGGTATCGATGAGGAAAGGGAAATACTGGTCTTTGGAGGGGGTGCATCCATAGGGGGTATTGTAACCGGGATATTTTTCTTGAAAATAGTCGTAGCACCCTTCGTAGGGTTCAAACAGAAGGGCGGTCTTCTTTTTCTGTAAAGCGTCTTGGTCGATGTAGAGCATGTTCGTACAGTTACCGCTGGAACACGCGCACGGAATCTGCTCATTGGTTTCCGGATCACGACAATCATCCTTAATCGAACCATCGTCATTCTTTTGAACCTTGTAAACGCGGAGGACATCCTTGAGACGAATCTCCAGGCGGCTCAAGTTAAGAAGGAGCGGAATTACCGGATCGGCAAGGCCTCCGGTGAGCCACGATATGAGCGGATACGCCCCGGTTGTTCCTTCTTCGACCAGGTTATAGGCAGTGAAATGCCCCCAAACGGCCGGGAGTTTTCGTCCCGTTTCATCGGTCTTCCCTTCAAGGGAGAGCACCACATCGACATACCCGTTGTCTTTAAGATCGATGGATATGTCCCAAGTCCCCTGTTCAAAGGTGTTGCAATCTTTGTTCTCTCCACAGGCACCCGGCCATTCTCTCAGGGTGTATTCCGAATCCCACATCCAGTCGTCCTCGCTGTGCCAGGGGAATAAATACTGATACACATTCGGCGTCACCATCGCCGTGGTGATGGGATAACCGCAGGCATCCTGCGACATCTCCTGGGAAAAATAGGTTCCCTTGCCGTTCAGCCGCTGATAATCCTGCAGGGCGCGAACCTGTTCCGGTGCCGTTCCATGGAGCATTTCCTCGATTTCCTCCATGTTCGCCGTCGCGATGGTTCCTGTTCCAATCGGTTCTACGTTTCCGTCTTCGTCTTCTATTAATCCTCCCCCCATGGCCAGATCGTCAAAGCGAAGATTATCATTAAGGTATTTTTTAACGACCTCCAGGATCTTGGAATCATTCAGCGTCCCCTCCGAAATATCCAGCATCAGCGGCGCCCGTTCGGTGGAACCGTCAAGGGTGGAAACGGTCCCCAACTGTTCCGTGGTCAGATCGCCCGTCAGAGATAACGCCTTGCCGTTGCCGACGGAGAGCCCCGTCAGATGCGATTTACCGTAGTCACCCCGTTGGAAGCTTTTGACCGCGAAGGCGGCATGGCCGTTGGCATCCTGGGCGCGAATCATCAGGAGGTTTGTGTAGAGGGTGAGGTTGTGATATCCGCTCCCGTCCCAGTCGTTTTTCAGCGGGACGCTGAAGGTGGCCTTCCGGGTGTTGCCTTTATTGCCGTTGGCCGAACCACCGTCCTCGCCGGAAACAACCGTCAGATAATCGCAAAGGGAAATGGCGTTTTCGGTTCCGTCGCTGTTGAGCTTGTCAAGGGAGGCATTCACCCAGAGTTTTGCCAGACAGTTGGTGCCGGTAACTTTGCCGTCTTCGTCGGTGACATCTTCTTCCCACTGGAAATTTTCAATCGTCCCGGTGAGGGTCGGTTTGGCCTTTTCACCATACACCTCGTTGTCATCCGGTTCGGTGATGGTGATGACGGGAAGGTCACCGTCCACGATAATCGTGGTGGTTGCCGTCACACAGCCCGACTCATAATCGGTAAATTCGTTGCACAGGGTAGCGGTAAGGGTGCTGGTACCGTGGTCCAGCTCCGCCGTCGAGGGGAGCGGAATGCAATAGGTAAAGGAAGGGTCCGAAAAACCGTCGGGGCAGAGCCCGTTTTCCCCCTCCTCTTCGCCAAAGTCGTAGTTGACATAAAATTCCACCGGTTCGGATTCATCGGAGTCATCGACCCAGCCATCGCTTTTTGAGTATTTTTCAACCGACCCGTCCGGCTTGGTGAGGGTCAATTCAATCTCAACGGGATGTTTGCTGATGATGGCGCCGGTTGTGTCAATAACCGAGGGGCCGGAGACATCCAGATTGTCCACCTCAATGCCCGCGGTCAATGCGGAATTGTCCGTCTCGGTGGCGTTCGCCGTCAGGCCATCGGAGCGGGTCATGGCGCTGATAATTTCCCCGGAATTGTCCCGCACCACAATGGAACCGTCGGGGCGGGTAAAGCGGACCACGTTAACGGTGGTAGCGAGTTCCCCTTCGGTTGTATTTATTGAAAAAATGACCGGGTAAATAGCCGGCGTGCCGGGAATGTGAATCTCGGCCTGTCCGCTGGCGGCGCTTACCGTTTGAGTCTCGCCGCCCGCGGAGATGGTTACTTCGTCGGAGTCGGAGGTGAGGATGGACTGGAGATCTTCACTGGGATTGACGGAAAAAAGGGCCGTGAGGACAAAAACATTTTCGGTACTGTTGTAGTCACTTACTCCCTCCCAGACAAGCTGGCCCTCTTCCGGTTGTGCAACCTGAAAAATGGCGTCGATCGTCTTTCCGGTAAGCGAGATAACCGAGGCATAGGTGGCTGACCCTCCATCCACAACCACATTGACCTGACCTTTGTGCGTGCCGACGGAAGAGCGCTTGTAACAGACATAGACAACCTCTTCCTGATTTGAGGCGCGCCCCGAAAGTTCGTTTCCCTCCTCGTCGCAGAGGACAAATTCGGGATCGGATAAGTCATCGATTTCCGCCGAAAAGGTAAGGCAGGCATTCACCGTAATCGCCTGCAGTTCCAGGCGATTGACCTCGTCGAGGCCAAAATCGATTAAACTGGGGCTGATGGAAACGGTGTCGGTGTTTTCGCAGATTTCATCACCAGAATCGATGGGGTCCTCGTCTCCGGTCGGATCGAAATCCCCCCCGTCGCCGATGGTAACGTCCGGAACAGAGTCTCCGGAACCACCCCCGCCTCCGCCGCAATGGATAAACCCCAGCGAAGTTGAGATGATAAGCAGGAAGGGAATTAAGCGCGCGCCAAGAGACATATCTATTATAGTTTTCGGCAAAAATTCAGAAAAGTTGCGGGTTATTAATTTCTATCTGTGATTATTAAATGATGCGCCTTGTCAGAAGAGTTGAACCCCTCTCCTGGCCTCTCCCCTAAAGGGGCGAGGGAGGCTAAGGAATATGTTTTTTGCAGGAAAGTCTATATGCGGTGAGTCATTAACGGGCAATCTGCCTAGAGAAATGTCCTTATACGGAACAACGGAACACTACAATCCCATCTCTTTTAAAACCTGTTGCCACGGCATGATGGTGACTCCATCCACAACCCTGACCACATCTCCCCAGTATGCCACCATACAACGGCAGGGCTTTTTTAAAAAAAGGGAGAAGTTTTTAAGTCCTGTCAAATCGTTTCGGCCGACATTTTTGGAGGCCTTGACTTCAAGCGCCCAGATTTTCCTGCCGTTTTCCACAATAAAATCAACCTCGGCCCCATGCTCTGTTCTGTAGGTGTAAATCCCGATATCTGCGTCCTGGCCGGCGGCGCCGGCCACAAGTTGATTAAAAAACAGATGCTCAAAAAGAAGGCCCTTGCGATCCTCCGAAACCTCAAAACTTCCCAGCAAGGCATTCAACACCCCCGTGTCAAAAAAATAAAATTTGGGATGTTTGACCAATCTTTTTTTTCTATTGGACGAAAAAGGGAGGCAACGTTGAACGACCAAAGTGTCTTCCAAAATTTCAAAATAACGAACAGCGGATTGCCGGGGAACATGGGCCTCCGAGGCAAGGCTGTTTAGATCCAAAAAGTGGCCTGCGCCCTGGGCCGCCACAAACAAAAAACGCGAAAAACCCTCCAAGTTTCTTGTCAGAGCCTCGGCCTGAATTTCCTCTTTTAAATAAGTGGCGGCGTAGGTGCGAAGTGTTTTGATCTGTTCCTGCCTTGAATTCTCCGTATAAATGCCGGGAAGAGTGCCGGTTGCCAGAGATTGAAGCAGATTAAGAGAATAATCCAACTCCGATGAGGCAAGAGGACCCAGGTGATAGCTGTGGATTCTGCCGGGAAGAAGGTTGGCCCCTCCCCTTTTCAATTTTCGGGCGCTCGATCCGGTCAGAAAAAACCGAAGAGACGCCCCCTGATGATCCAGAATATCCTGCAATGTATTCAGCAGACTGGGCAGACGTTGTATCTCATCGATAAAAACAGTTCGGACGGGCCTTCCGGCAAGGCGTTCTTTGAGTTCGGATGGATTTCTGGCAAATTCCAGATAGGTCGTTTCGTCGGCCAGATTGACGGTGAGATCGGGTTTGAGCCGGCTGATAAGGGTTGATTTGCCTGTCTGTCGGGGGCCAAGAAGAAGAAAACTTTTTTTGCCGGACCCGAGGATTTTGGCCAATCCCCTTTGGATATACATAGTGGTTAAAATACCGCGTAAAATAACCACATGTCAATATTTAATTTTATGGAAGCGGGGATGAACTGTAAGGCGCGATTTAAGTCATGGAAGCGGCGGCATCTTGTCCAATTCGTTGATTTGGGCAACGGCTCGTTAAGACCTGATAACATTTTGATCCAATGGCGGGGAATCAGGGGTGGATTGAAATCGGGCCGGGTTGAATAATGGTTTCGACATTCAATCCGGGAAATTTATCCGCGGGCTTGTAATGGAGAAGTTCAAAGCCGATAACATCCCCATTTTTGTCTTTCATGATAATGACTTCATCTGACGTTTCTTCGCAAATATGTTCCTTTGAGGGGTCGGTTAGCCAAACAGTCAAGGTATTTCCCGTTGTGTCATGAACTATTTTGATTTTGTCCATATCGTTTCTCCCATCTTTATCGAATCTGTGGGGTATGCCGTAATTAAAAACCCGGCCCCATTCTCTTTTTTT